>JAFZUH010000269.1 GCA_017618435.1 Bacteroidales bacterium
TGCTTCCAAAATATATGATTATGGCGGAGGTGGTATATACAATTTGGGTACTATTAATTTTGCAGGCAGTAGTGTAACCATTAACAATAACAAGTCTGCCGGTCATGGCGGCGGTATTTTCAATGACGGCGGCACTATCACTTGCACGGGCGGCAATATGACCCTATCGCAAAACAAAGCCTATTTGTTTGCCAATAGCACCTACGGAGGCAGAGGCGGGGCTATCTATGATACAGCAGGTACCATTACCATAGGAGCCTCAGGCAATGCCAGAAATCTGATTATGTCGCAGGATACGGCGGCATTGGGTGGCGGTGTTTTTCTGGAAGAAGGCAGTACGCTCACCTGTTGGGGCAATATTACGGCCAGTCAGGATACTTCCCGTTATCAGGGTGGCGGTATCCGTATTTGGAACAATGCGGTTTTGGATTGCAAAGGCAATATGACTGCTACCAATAACAGAACGGCCTCTTCGGGTGCCGGTATTTACAACAAAGGTGCTTCTTTGATATGTGGCGGTACGTTGACATCAACCGGCAACAATGCCGGTGCTTCAGGTGGAGGTTTTTGTCAGGTGGGTGGCACAACAACTCTGAACAATACTGCTGTCTTTAATAGTAACACGTCAGTAGAATATGGTGGCGGTTTGTATAATAATGGTGGTACCATAACATGTGGCGGAGCCTTAACTGTCAACGGAAACACTTCTGCCCAACAAGGTGGCGGTGTTTACAATAAGGGCGGTGGCATTATTACATTCAACAATACCGCTACAATAAACGGAAATACGAGTACAGGTTCTCCGGGAGGCGGTTTGTACAGCAATGCCAGCAAGGTTACTTGTGAGGGGGTGTTTACGGCAAGAGAAAACACGTCTGCCGGTGTAGGTGGCGGAGTGTGTATAACAAACGTAGATACTACAGTATTCAAGAGTACAGCCAATATATCCAAAAATACCAGCAGTGAGCATGGCGGCGGTTTGTATGTTAGTACCGATGGTTCGGTGTTTACCTGCAAAGGCTTGATTACCATAGACAGCAATGAAACTATAGGCAAAAAAGTAGGAGCAGGCATAGGATTGAGAGATGGAGCCACGATAAATTTGGAAGGCGGGGCTTTGCTAAGAGGCAACATATCTTCGGCTCGTGGAGGTGCCATTGCCGTGTATGCAGCGGCAGCCCGCCTGTTTATAGGCACGGAAGCCGGTCCGCAGGATTTAATCATGTCTTCCAATTCCGCGGTGGATTCCGGCGGCGGTATTTCCAATATTGGGACTATCACTTGTTATGGTAATCTTATCGATACAGGCAACAGTGTTACCGGCAAAGGCGGCGGTATGGTCAATGCGGGCACAATAACCGTTGGTACGGCATTGGTGCCTAAAAATCTGGTTGTGGGCGGCAATACGGCAACCGATTCCGCCGGAGGCATTGCCAACAAGGGTACCATAACTTGTTACGGCAATTTGGTAGATACATCAAATACGGCAGGCAATCACGGCGGCGGTGTGTATGTATCGCTAAGCGGCAACCTTACTGTCAAAGGGACTGCGACAATAGCCAAAAACCGCACTACAGGTTCTTCCAATTCTTCAGGTGCAGGTGTTTATCTCAAAGATGACGCTTCTGTTGTCAATTTGGAAGGCGGAGCAAGCATCAAAGCCAATATTTCCGGTGTGTCAGGCGGTGGTATCGGATTGAACAAAGGAACATTAACTATCGGTACTGTTGGCAGTCCGCAAGATTTGGTTGTGGATTCCAATACAGCAACTTCCAATGGTGGCGGTATATGGCAAAATGGAGGTACTATTGTTTGTTATCGCAATGTATATGATACCGATAATGTTTCTTCCCAACATGGTGGAGGGATTTATCAGTCAACTGGTACAATCACCAATTACGGTACAACTATTATTAATAACAATCGTGCAAGCAACAATGGTGCAGGTATATGCAGTATTAGTGCTGCTACTTTTACCTGTAAGGGCAGTGCTGAAATTTCAAAAAATAAAACAACGGGTTCTTATGGCGGCGGTGTTTATATCAATAATACAGGTACAACCATCAACTTTGAAGCAGGGGCGACTATAACCCATAATATAGCCAAACATGGTGGCGGTATTTATTTTACAGAAGGAGGAGCACGTGGACATGTTATCAATATCGGTACAGATGCCGATCATCCTGCAAATCTTATTGTCAGTTACGATACAGCAACGCTGGGAACCGGAAAAGGAGGAGGTATAAACAATAGGGCGGGTATCCTCAATTGTTATGGCAACCTTACGGTTATAGGCAATCAAGCAGGTAATGACGGTGGCGGTATTTACAACCAATCAACACTGAACATTGGCGGAACAACAACTATAACCAATAATAGCACAACTGCGGGTAATGGCGGCGGGTTGTATAATGATACGCTTTTAACATTGAAAAATGCCACTATCACTCAAAACAAGGCAGCAGCAGGCAACGGTGGCGGTATATATGTAAATAGAGGAACATTGACATTTGCTTCAGGTACAAATACCATAGGTGGCAGCGATGCCAACAAAAACACCGCAACAGACGGAGCAGGTATGTATGTTAATGGAGGTGCTGTAACCTTTACAGTTGCCCCGAATATATCATATAATGCAGCCTCAAACGATGGCGGCGGCATTTATACCAAAGTGGCGTTGTCTGTCCCGTCCGGCACTGCGATAAACAATAATACGGCGGATCGAAATGGCGGCGGTGTGTTTGTCAATGCAGGGGCAATGAGCATGGTTGGGACGAATATCAAACAAAACAGGGCCAACACTTCAGGCGGTGGGGTTTATATAGCAAGTGGCAGTTTGACATTTTCAGGTGCTATGGCTTCAACCATCGGCGGTTCCACAACCGATTCCAACAAGGCCCAATATGGTGGAGGTTTGTATATCGCAAGCGGGAGTACGGTAACCTTTACAAAGATACCTGTTATTTCTTATAACCAAGCCTCTAATTCGGGTGGAGGCATTTATACAGCCGCCAATTTAACCATACCGTCCGGTATGGTGTTGCAATGCAACAAAGCCAATTATGGCGGCGGTTTGTATGTTGCAGGCAACACCACAACTATGCAGGGGGCAAGTCTCAAAAAGAACAATGCAAATACCAGTGGTGGAGGTGCTTATGTGGCAGGAAATTTAACGTTTTCGGGAACTGCATCAACCATAGGCGGCACATCTGACGATAAAAATATTGCCGCCAATGGGGCAGGTTTGTTTGTTGGCAGTGTAGGTTCGGTAATTTTTACAACTGCTCCGACAATTTCTTACAACGAGGCAAGTACCCATGGCGGCGGTATCTATACGAATGTGGCATTGACTATGCCTTCAGGTATGAACTTGAATAACAACAAGGCAACGTCCGGTCATGGCGGCGGTTTGTTCATCAATGGAGGAACAACTACAATGAATGGTGTAAATGTTAAATTGAATAGTGCACCTGCAGGCAATGGGGGCGGTATTTATGTCAATGGCGGCGGCTTGACATTCAGTTCTGCGGCAAGTACCATAGGAGGCAGTGCCGCCAACAAAAATACGGCAGCAAACGGAGCAGGTTTGTATGTAAATGCAGGGACGGTAACCTTTAGCGTTGCCCCCAATATTTCATACAATGAGGCCGTCGGTACAGGTGGAGGCATTGTCATTGCAGGAGGTACGGTAAATGTTCCCGTACTTACGGCTCTTACCTATAATCAGGCAAACAACGGTGGCGGAGTCGCTGTAATGGGTGGCACCCTTACCGTTACAGGTACGGACACTTCTGCCGGCTTGAAATTATCAGGCAATACGGTCACAAACAATGGGGGTGGCTTGTATTATACCAATGGAACGGTAACCAACAACAGCAAGTCCAACATAGTCATTTATGAAAATACAGCCAAATATGGAGGTGGCATGTATTGCGGTATTAGTACTTCGGGAGCCAAAACCATAGGTAATATAGCCATGATACGCAACAATACGGCTTCGGGACATGGCGGCGGTTTGTATTATAAGGGTTATGAGACCGCTTCGGCAACGACTTTCACCTCGGCAATAACCGTAAAGGACAATACGGCGGACACCAGTGGCGGCGGTATTTTTGTAGAGGCTAATCCCTTAACATTTTCCAACACGGTGAACGTAAACGGAAACAATACCGTCAAAGCCCTTACAGCCAAGGCAGATGTTGCATATCGTTATGGCGGAGCCGGTATCTGCAACAGGGGTACGCTGAATTTTACGGGCGGCAATGTAACGATAGACCACAATGTTACCAATGGTTTCGGTGGCGGTATCCGTAACGATGGCGGTATACTTACCTGTACGGGTGGCAATATGACGGTAAATAACAACAAATCCTTGTTGAATAGTGCTTTAGCCTATGGCGGCAGAGGTGGCGGTATCTACGATACTTCGGGAACGATAACCATAGGAGGCTCGGGCAATGCGAGAAATTTAATTTTGAGTCAGGACACTGCAACTTGCGGTGGCGGTTTGTATATTGGAGGAGAAACCGCCACTTTGACTTGTTGGGGCAATCTTTCCATAATTCAGGATACTGCTGGTACCATAGGTGGAGGTATCTGCAATTGGAATGGCTCCATTGATTGTAAAGGAACCTTTACCATTGATAACAATATTTCGGGAACAAACGGCGGGGGCATTTACAACAAGGACGAAAAAGCAACTATCATCTGTGCCGGTCTTACAGCATTGATTAACAACAAATCTTTAGGTGTAGGAGGAGGCTTGTGCAATGCTGCCGGCAGTGTAACGCTTAATGGCAATCTTGTTGATACCGCCAATGTCGCTAATGGTTATGGCGGCGGTTTGTATCAAAGTGGTTCCACAGGTGATTTTACCTGCAAGGGCAGTGCATTGTTTTCTAAAAACCAAACGACTAAAGCATCCAATTCTTCCGGTGCCGGTATTTATATGAAAAGCGGTTCTGTTGTCAATTTGGAAGGCGGAGCCATTATAAAAAAGAATATTTCAAGTGTTGCCGGTGGCGGTATTTTTATTGCCGAAACGTCTACAACACTCAATATAGGTACGGCATTAAGTCCGCAGAACCTTGTTGTTGATTCCAATACGGCTGTAAGTTATGGTGGCGGTATTCGTAATCAAAGTATTATTAATTGTTACGGTAATTTGATTGATACGAACAATCAAGCGTCAACGTATGGCGGCGGTATTTCCAATACCGGAACGATAACGGTAAGCGGTACGGCAACAATAGCCAACAATCAAGCGTCAACGTATGGCGGCGGTCTTCAGGGTGCAGGTACCATAACGGTATCGGGGGCAACGAATATCAAAAACAACTACGCAAAATCTGATGGTGGCGGCATTTATGCGGAAAGCGGAGCCGTTTTGGATATATTTGCCGTTTCTGCAACCGTATCCGATAACAGAGCCGATGGCAATGGCGGCGGTATTTATACCGCCACAACATTGACCGTTCCCAACGGGAAACTGATACTTTCAAGCAATACGGCCAATAATGGGGCAGGTTTTTATATCAATGGAGGCACTACGACAATAAACGGAACGGATATTTCAAAGAATGCTGCCACAACAGCCGGCGGAGGTATTTATGTAAAATCAGGAACACTCACTTTTTCGGGTTCCGCTACAACTATTGGCGGTAGTTATGCCAACAGAAACACGGCTATAAACGGAGCGGGTTTGTATATGGCAGGCGGTACGGTAAACTTTACCACGGCTCCGACTGTTTCGAATAATATTGCTACGGGCA
Source organism: Bacteroidales bacterium (assembly GCA_017618435.1). Classification (GTDB taxonomy): domain Bacteria; phylum Bacteroidota; class Bacteroidia; order Bacteroidales; family WCHB1-69; genus UBA1205. Next base: position 5,772 of record JAFZUH010000269.1, read on the forward strand.
ATGGAGGCGGAATTTTTACAGCAGTCAATTTAAGTATTCCAAGCGGTATGGCTATTTCAAGCAACAAGGCAGGCAACGGTGGCGGCATTTATGTCAATGCGGGCACAACAACCTTGGTCAATTCCACTCTTGCCAAAGATACGGCAACGGTCAACGGCGGAGCCGTTTATCTCAATGGAGGTACATTAACGTTTGCTACTACAGCAAGTACGATAGGCGGTTCTGGCAATGCCAACAGAGCGGCTAACGGAGCGGGTATGTATATCGCTAGCGGAACGGTTAATTTCAATGTCGGACCGAACATATCGTACAATGCAGCCACAGGCAACGGCGGCGGTATCTATACGGTAGCCTCAGTTTTGGATTTGCGTAAGACGAATATCCAAAACAATACGGCAGGCTCTAATGGCGGCGGCGTATTTGTAGATGATGCCCAAAATGCAGGGGATTATACTCCGTCACACATCGTAAAAGTGGGCGGTACAATGACCATAGCCAACAATACGGTTAGTGGCAATGCCAACAACTTGTATGTAAGAAGCAGGAACAATATCCAATTGGTTGAGACCTTGAGCAGCAGTTCGGAGATAGGCGTTTATTGCGACAGAAGCCTTTCGGCTTATCCTGAATACGGCAATACCAAATATGGCATGCGAGCCGATGACCTGTTTGCAAAAGTGGACTATACGGAAAATACGACCATAAACGGAGCGGAATATTTTGTAAACGATTTGACAGATGAACATGGCGAGTTCACGAGCAAAGACCATGTAGAAGTAGGCGGTTATCCGTCCAGTCCAGCCCCAATGCCAGCACCGAGTATGTTGTCAAAGAACAGAAAAGCAGGAGCAGGTCAGGATTTGGACGCAGTGAAATGGATAGACACCTATCTGCCGATAGAATTGTTGTCCTTTGTAGGTTCTTGTCAGAA
>JAFZUH010000270.1 GCA_017618435.1 Bacteroidales bacterium
GATAAGCCGTTGCACTTCTTACGCAATAAACACCTACCGAAGAAGTATCCGCAAAGGTTTCTACAAATTGAATATTGTTTCTACTTCTCACATACAAGTTGTTGGCATCACCGCTAACCGTATTGTTGATAAGTTTCATGCTACCGCCTACTTTCACTACTTTCAACGCCGTGTAGTCACCAGCATTCTGTACATCGTTTACAAACACGCCACCGCCCTTGCTGCCTGCCGTATTGTTTTGGATATTGGTATTACGCAAATCCAAAGCAGCAATATTGGTATAGATACCACCACCATTGCCATCTGCCGTATTGTAAGCGATGCTTGGAGCCTTTGTAAAGGTTACCGTTCCGCCTGCGATATACATACCACCACCATCTGCAGCACTATTAGCATTACCTGAACTACCTATATTACTTGGATTTGTACTAAAGATAAGACCGCCACCATTTAAATATATAGCACCACCATTGACCGAGGCCGTATTGTTTGCAAAATTGGCTCCATTAAATGTTGTTGTTCCAGTATTAACATATATTCCGCCACCATTGGCTGCCTGATTATTAGACAAAGTAAAACCTGAAGCGGGACTTAAGGCTTTTGCCGTATAGATACCACCGCCGTTACCGCTTGTGGCTTTGTTATATGTAATTGTTGGATTCTTTGTCCAAGTCAAGGTACCTGTACTTGAACCGAAATAAATACCGCCACCATCTCTTGAGGCTTCATTATACGAAATAGTGGGAGCCTTGGTAAAAGTTACATTACCGCTATTGACATATATACCCGCTCCATCTTGGGCTTGATTCTTGTATGAAGAAGAGCCACCTATTGTCATAGTAGTAGCATTAAAAACAAGTGTTCCTCCATCCACATAAATGCCACCACCTATTCCGTTTGTTGCTGTATTAGTACGGATATAGGTTGTTCCGTTTAATGTCGTAGTTCCGCTCTTGATATACAAACCTCCGCCATTACCACTTGTAGCAGTATTTGCAGTAACTGTTATGGCTGATGGACTTATATTAGCCGCTACATACATACCGCCACCATTAGCAGCCGTATTATTAGAAAGAGTTAATTGATAAGTACCACCTCTTGTTCCACCTGCCCAATACACTCCGCCACCATTGCCCGTGGCGGTATTGTATGAAATGGTTGAGGCAACAGAAACAGTTAATGTTCCTGCACTGATATAGATACCACCACCATTACCGCTTGCTTCATTATATTTAATATTAGGATTTTTAGCAAATGTTACTGTACCTCCTGCCATATATATCCCCGCTCCATTTGTCGCCATATTGGCATTACCCGAACCGCCTACGGTGCTTGCCGTAGTGGCAAAGGTAAGTGTACCACTATTTACATAGATACCACCACCATTAGCGGTTGCTATGTTTTTTGTAATACTTGCATTATTTAATGTACAATTAGCATTGACATATATTCCACCACCATTGGCCGCCTCATTATTAGACAAGGTAAAACCTGAACCCGGACTTATGGCTTTTGCCGTATAAATACCGCCACCATTACCGCTCGTAGCTTTGTTATATTCAATCGTTGGATTCTGTGTCCAAGTCAAGGTGCCTGTACCTGAACCGAAATAAATACCGCCTCCATCGCCTGAGGCTTCATTGTATTTAATATTTGGAGCGATAGTAAAGGTAACTGCTCCGCTCCTATAATAGATACCCGCTCCATTAACAGCCTCATTTTTATCCAAAGCTGATGTGCCACCTATGGTACTTGTCGCAGTGGCAAAGATTAATGTGCCTCCATAGACATATATGCCACCTCCATTGCCGCCACTACCGGCATTACTTATTGCCTTATTAGTTTTAATATTGGCTGCGTTAAATGTAGTTGTATTAGAAGAAATATAAATACCTCCGCCATTATTTGCCTCATTGGCACTTATTTCGGTACCAGAAGCAAAATTTATTGTACCCTTTGTATAAACCCCACCTCCATCACTAGAAGCAACATTATGAGAAATGACTGGAGCTACAGTAACTGTAACCGTACCACCATTGACATACAAACCCGCTCCATCTACTGCTGTGTTTTTATCTGCAGAAGATGAACCACCTATAGTATTTGTTCCTGAGGCAAAAGTAAACGTACCGCCATACACATAGATACCTCCACCATTGGTTTTGGCTTCATTACTTTTGACGGCTGATCCTTTCAATGTAAGTGTTCCTGCTTTTTGAAAAATGCCTCCTCCATCAGTTTTTGCATAGTTATTACTTATAATTACATTATTATTAAAAGTAAGGCTACTATTATTATAGACACCTCCGCCTTGGGCTTCGGAATGATTTCCATCTATCGTAGTTGCCCCCGAAAAAGTGGTTGTAGCATTATTATAAACTCCACCACCATAATAAGAGGTATATGACTGATAATTATTTGTAATATTAATAGTACCGCCATAATTACAAGTACCGCTATGATTATAAATACCGCCACCACTATAATATGAGCCATTATCATCAATTGTCATTGTACCTTTACAATCAACGGTGCCATTAATATTATAAATGCCACCACCGCCATATTTTCCACTATCTCCGCTTATGGTTATATTGCCCCAACAAGTAAGTGTGGCAGCAGTAACCCCATCACTACTTATTTGCAAACCACCACCCGTATTTGCTATATTATCTGATATAATCAAATTTCTTGCATTACCGGATGCACCTATGGTTATCGTTCCCAAGGTATCAAAGATACCACCACCTTTTCCATAATAGTGGTAGAATGATGATGGCCCCATTCTTGTTGCATTATTGCTGACAGTCATATTTCCGCCTGTACAATTAATGGATCCACCATAGTTGTATATGCCCGCTCCATGACCTTGTGTTGTATTATTAGATATGCTTACATTGCCTCCTGTAAAACTGAGTGTTCCCATATTGTAAATACCGGCACCTCCTCTAAATATATAGGAAGTACTGACACTTGGTTTAGTAGTAGTATTGTTATTTATATCAACCGTACTGGCAAAAGCAATAGGATTGGCCTCTACATACAATCCGCCACCTATGGTATCGGCAGTATTACCTTGAATGGTTATTGCTTGAGAAAATGTAGTTGTATAACTATTGCTATAACCCTTGTAGAAAATACCGCCACCTCTGCCTGAAGCCGTATTCTCGCTTATCCTTGCAATATTTCCTAAAGTTTTTGCCCCTGTAGTATTAACCTCACAATATATACCACCACCATAGGTTGCCATATTTTTATTTATGACAATATTTGCCTTACTATTATCTGTTATAGTTCCATTGGCAAAAAACAATCCGCCACCATTGGTAGCCTCATTCCCTTCCAACCGTAAGCCGTTGGTGATATCCTCTCCCGTTACCGTCAGTGTACCGCCATCCATATAGATGGCTCCACCATCACCTGAATTAGCACAATTTTGTATCGTACAATTGTTCATAGAAACCGTTCCTGCTACTTGCAACATGGCTTTGGTAGCCGTATAATTATTCTTATTGCCGTCTAAAATAATATCTGATATATTTAATGTACCTGCAACACTATTAATATATCCGGTAGCAATAGCACGACAGCCTGTACGCTGAGTTCCACTTGTGTTGCTGACCACATTAATGGTTATGTTTTTATCTATGGTGGCGGTAGTGCCTATAGAAGCATCGCCACTTAGGGTAAGTGTATAAGGTGACCCGGAAACACCTGTAGTGTTACATGCATTTATCGCTTCGGCAAGATCCATATAGCCATTTGTCCCATCTGAAATAGTCGCCACATATTCATAAGCCCCCATACGAGTTGGGGTTAAACGGGATATGCCCTTAATATCTTTGTCTACTCCACTTACTTGAGAAACTTTTATATCACTATTATTATTACTTATATTTGCATTAGCAGAAATATTGGTAAACAACGGCAATTGATTGATAGAATTGGCATCTTGCCCACTTGCCGTCTGCCATGCCGCCAATGTAGTTGCCTGTACTGATGTAGAGCATGCTCCGAGATAAGTGCCTGTTGTGTAATAATCATTATAATCCAATGTTACACCTGCAGGAAATGTTGCTTTATCTACATAAACTGCATAAAGTGTACTAGAACCTGAACTAGCATAAAAAATATTGTTTTTTACAACAGCATTATATGTTGCACTAGAATTCGAAATACATAAAGCATAACCATTCGCCCCCGTACTAGCAAAATAAACGGTATTATGGTAAATATCTGCTTTAACATACTCGATACTGACACCACCATAAAAACCACCATTCCCGATTTTAATAATCTCATTATTAGCAACTAAAGCATTAGATGCGGCTCCTGTTGAACTCGTATTCAAATACTTCAACATTATTCCACCATCAACTACTATCGGGGCGTCTGGGTTGATATAGGTTATTTTATTCCCAATAATTTCCCCTTCAACTAAACAAGGATAAGTAGTAGAACCAGAAACCGCTATACCATAATTGCTAGACCTTGCATTAGGACCAATATTAGTTGAAATTACATTGCCAGCTATCTTATCTACAGCACCACAAGAACTAATATAAATACCTTTCCTATAAAAATTGTTTATTGTATTATTTTCTATAGTGATACGGCTTGCATTGGTCTTGAGTTTTGTTGTACTCGGATTATAGTAAGTAATAAAAATACTTTCACATCCATTGTTTATAGTATTGTTCTTGATACGCAAATCACCCCATTGGGTAGCACTAGAAGAACCTGAATAAGAAATACCACGAGAAGTAGTAGTAGTAGATACTGGCAGATTGATAATACAATTGCTTATTTCTACATTATAACAAGGTCCCGTAAATTCAATAGCGGGAGCATCAGAAGCGGTGGTAAGTGTCAAATCTTTGACGGTAACATTGTAATTGTTGTCCATTACAATTACATTGGTGTCTGTAGCAATGGTAACATCAGCCGCATCGCCTGTAGCGGAAGTCAGGACAATAATATCTTCATTTGTCCAAACGTTGTTGGCAAAATCCATACGTCCCAATCCTGCATGTGTGCCTGTCTGCATTTGTATGGTCCAAGTGCCATGGGTTGTTACATCACAAAATTGTATGTTTCTAAAAAATTTGTTAAGTGTTGCATAATCACCTGTCGGTCCTATTGTGTAAGTCCCTGGAGATAAGGATCCTCCATTCCCTACAACAAGAATATTCAAGGTATCATCGTAAGTTATCAAGTCAGCCTCCCCATTGGGATTTTCCACCCATACCTTAATGGAATCCACATCGCCGGCAGCAAGTGCAAAAGACGGAAGGGTTACGTTATCTTCAGCATCTCGGGTTAAATTACCTATATAACTATAAGAAACTGGACTACCCCCATTGATGGAATATTTGATGGTACAATTCAAATTATTAGAACCCTTGTTTTGAATGGTTACATTTATAGTATATGACCTGGGCGTAAGACTTGCCATATCTGCAGGAGAATTTATGCTATTCAAAGATACCGAATTGGGCAAATATGTCCTATTAAATCTTGTTAATGGACGAGATGTTGTCGTTTGCGTTGCTTCACAGTCCTCCAAAGTAGCACCTGTCTTATAAGAAGCCAATTTAGATGCAGTAGGAACAGATTGATACCAGTTTTTACTGGTTTGCGTAGTACCGTTCCCCTTGTTTAACCAATACACCACCAATCCTTTCCCTGATGCCACAGTAAAAGGACTTGTAAAAGTGATGTCAAGCCATTCGTCTTTAGCCATGGCAGGAACAGTACTGGACCAGACCAGTTGAGCACCATAAGTGGTAGGATCTGTCGATACTGCAACAGCAGACAAAGTTGTTGTATCCGATAAATCTACTGCTAATACATAAACGCTTTGGTTGGCAAACGAAGCCGTACAAGCAGTCGCAGTTTTAAAGGCCATACCATAAATGGTGCTACCGCCCACCTCTGCCGCTGTATAAAGCATTCTTGTATAAGAATATTTTGCACCTCGATACATTGGAGCATAAACAGAACCCGCTATTGTTTGAGTAGGATCGTATAAACACACATCCGTTGTCTGTGCCTTACTCCATTGTAATAAAACCAATAAACTGAAAAATAACAATATCGACTTTTTCATATCTTTATATATTTTATAATCGTGAAAATTTTCTGTGATTTACAATATCCCTAAAAGGGACAAACAAACAAATGCCCGACAAATAGGCTACCGCCACGTAGGAGAAACAAGTTTTTCCTACCATAAAAGGTATATAGATAA
>JAFZUH010000025.1 GCA_017618435.1 Bacteroidales bacterium
ATGGTGGAAAGAAGAAATATTCGACCTTTCCAACGATGTGTCCTATTCAGAAGTGCAATTCCGTTTTGTTATCAAAAAAGGAAATGTTACCGGCACACAAATTTCCTATGGATGGGTGTTGGATAATTTTGAACTGATGGGCTCTGTGTATGAATTGAAAGCCCCTGTGGTGGAATTTCTCACTAATTTCACCGACACCGTTTACAATACCGGTCCGTACACCATCCAGGCCAAAGTGGCCAAACGTACTGCCATAGGATTGGAAACACCCAAATTGGTTTACACCGCTTCCCATCCTTCCACGGCTACCGTTACCGACACTTTGACAATGACAGCGGTTAAAGGCGATTCCATATGGGAAGCCACTATTCCGCAATACATCTTCGGCACCACCATCAGTTATTCCGTTCGCGGAGAAGATACGGTAGGCAACTATGCCACCGCCCATGACGGTTTTTACAGCGTACGAAGCTCTTCCGGAATTGCTACCGGATATACCTATTATCAAGGACAAGATACTGTAGGTGTTACCAGCAACAATTTGGCACTTATCTATCACGTGGGATATACCACCTCATTGTCACGCTCCCTTTATTTGGCTTCAGAAATAAATCCTAACAATACCAATTTGTTCATAAGCGAACTGGCATGGTACTTGCGTGCCGGTTCTACCAATGCAGGCAGTGTAAACGTAACCAGAGGTCTTAAAGTGTGGATGCTGGCAACCAATGATGTTAGCACTACCAATGTGTTAATGGACCCCACCCAATCAGGTGCCACATTAGTATATGTCGGCAATACACAAAGTGTGGTGGGATGGAATGCCATCTCATTAACACAACCTTTTTCCTTGCCTGCAGGCAAAAATTTATACGTATTCTTTGAAGGCACAGGCGGTACCACCTCCAGCTCTTACATTTACTGGGCAGGACACTCTCAAAGCAATCGTTGTACCTATAACTATAGCGGTTCTTGGACTTTAAGCTCTATGGTTCCTATTATGCGTTTTGGCTTGGGTGCCCCCATTATGGACAGCAATTCGGTAGCATTAAAAAGCATAGACAATCCTACCAGTTCCGGTACATTGGCCAACCAATTGCAACCCGTAAAAGTTACTTTTAAAAACAAAGGTTTTGCCAATTTGACCAGTGCCGTTTTCGGCTGGAGCCTTAACGGTGTAATGCAAGATACCGTTCTTTGGACAGGCAATCTGCCCGATGACTTTAATGACACCGTTACTTTGGGCTATTACACCCAAAGAGCAGGTGAATACGATACCATAACAGCATGGGTGAACATGCCCAACAATGTGATAGATACCAATACTTTTGACGATACGCTCCATGTTATCAGCTATGGTTGCGATGCTCAATTGTCGGGCACTTATACTGTCGGTGAAGACGAAGATTTTGAAACAGTAGCCGATTTTGTCAATATTGCCAAATTGTGCAATCCCGTGGGAGATATCTCTTTGGAAATAAAATCCGGCATCTATGCTGAAAATTGGGATTTATCGTCTATCGGCAACATCATGGGCAATTATATACTTACCATTACCTCCGAAGCACACAATGCCGACAGCGTAATTATCAAACCCGCTTCAGGCGTGGCACTTAAATTAGGCAATAATAAAAATCTGACTATCAAAAATATCACATTTGACTGCTCTTCCATCACCGCATATACGGTACAATTCACCGCAGGTTGTGAAGACGTGCTCATCCGTGATTGCAAAATATTGTCCAGCACTACAGCCACAGCATCCTCTTCCACCGCTATATATAAAGCCTCTTCTACCGGAATACTCAAAAATGTTCAATTTATCAACAACTATATCTCCGGCGGATATTACGGATTTTATCTGTACGGCGGCACAGGTACAGGTGCTTTCGGTCAAGATTTGGTTGTGGACAGCAATATTATCATAGACCAATACTATTACGGAACCTATTTCTATTATAATCATTTCAAGAGTTGCTCTTACAATAAGATTTATAGTAGAACAGCAAATACCAGCGCCACATGGTACGGATTGCGTACTTATTACGGTGAATTTGACATATTCAATGCCAACTCCATTATCCAACGCAGCACCGCCATTACCCAACCTTACGGTCTCTATGCTTATTACACCAACGATGCCCGTTATGGTAACAAACCCGCCACACCCGCATTGTTTACCAATAATGAAGTTAACGTCTATACCTCAAGCACTTATTATGCTATCTATTTCTACTATAGTACCATCAATTTCTATCACAATTCCGTATTGGTACGCGGAACAAGTGCCGGAAGAGGTTTGTATCTCGGCAATGTGGCCAATTCTTACTACGATATCCAAGGCAATAATATTGTAAACTTGTCATCATCAGGTTATCCCATCTATTTCTCATCGGCTCCAAGTTCCTTATATTTCAATTTTGCAAACAATAACCTCTATGCTCCTACTTACACAGCTTATGCAGGAGGCAATATCAGCGGATTATCCGGCTGGAGAGGATTATTCCCCAATGATGTGAACACCGTCAGCGCAGCTCCTTCATATGTGGACAATACCCAAGGATTGAATTTAAGCGATTACACTCCTTTTGCCATGAGAAGAATGGCCGGCGTTGCCACCGATATCAATGATTCGGCACGTGCTTTCACCACCGCTATGGGTTGCTACAAAGGCTTTGACCCCAGAGGTGTGGATGCCATACTCAATTCCATCACCGAATTGCAGTCAGGTGTTGTGGTTAACCTTACCGACTCTGTAAAGGTAGAGCTCCTCAATGGAGGAAGTACCACCATTACCAGCGCCACCATCAACTGGAGCATCAACGGTGTAAATCAAGCTCCTGTTACATGGACAGGCAGTCTTGCCACAGAACAATCCGTCATGGTTACACTCGGAGCCATTACCTATGTTGCCAAAACCAATGCAGTAAAAGCATGGATCAGCTCCGTAGGCTCGTTAACGGATGAAGACCTTCACAACGACACCATTGAAACAAGCAGCTATGCTTGTACGTCCGCTCTTGCCGGTACTTATACCGTGGGTACTGCCACTTCCGACTTCCCCACTTTGGATGAAGCTTTGGAATCGCTTACCTATTGCGGTTTGACAGGTGCCGTTACCATGAAACTGGCCGGTGGCAATTA
>JAFZUH010000271.1 GCA_017618435.1 Bacteroidales bacterium
AAATTTTTTATTCTTCTTCTTTAGAACGCAATTGCTGAACATAAATCGCTTTGCGTTTTTGTTCCCGTAGAAGTACAGATTTTTTGGTAAATTTTTGACGAGCTCTTAATTCTCTTACCACACCTGTTTTTTCAAATTTGCGTTTTAATTTTTTCAACGCTCTTTCTACATTTTCACCTTCCTTAATTGGAACAATAATCATAATAAATACCTCTTTCTTTTAAATAAAAATGTTTAACTAAAAATTAATGTTGCAAAGGTAACACTTTTTTTCTTATCTTTTTGTTTTTTCAAAAAAAATATTGTACATTTGCAGTTTCAATAAAAAAATTAACATTAAAATAATACAGAAATGAGTAGAATAGTTCACATAAGTGCAAGACAAATTTTGGATTCCAGAGGAAATCCTACAGTTGAAGTTGACGTTTATACCGAAAACGGAGCTATGGGCAGAGCGGCTGTACCATCTGGTGCATCTACCGGTGTCCACGAAGCAGTTGAACTCAGAGATGGAGACAAATCATTATTTTTAGGCAAGGGTGTACTCAAAGCCGTTAATAATGTCAATAAAATTATTGCAGAAGAACTGAAAGGCTATCCTGTTGATTGGCAAGAGGCTATAGACCGCCGTATGATAGAACTGGACGGCACAGACAATAAAGGCAATTTAGGGGCCAATGCCATTTTAGGAGTATCTTTGGCGTGTGCAAAAGCAGCCGCACAAGAAACAGGACAAGAATTGTATCGTTATGTCGGTGGCGTTAATGCCAACACGCTTCCTATTCCTATGATGAATATTTTAAATGGAGGTTCACATGCCGACAACTCTATAGATTTTCAAGAATTTATGATTATGCCTGTAGGTGCATCTTCTTTTACTGAAGCCTTACGTTGGGGTGCTGAAGTTTTTCACAACTTGAAAAGTGTCCTCAAAAACAAAGGTTATTCTACCAATGTCGGCGATGAAGGCGGATTTGCTCCTAACCTAAAATCAAATGAAGAGGCTATAGAAGTAGTACTTCAAGCCATCGAAAAAGCAGGTCGCAAACCGGGTGAAGAAATTTGCATTGCCTTAGACCCTGCTTCTTCCGAATATTATTTGCCGGAAGAAAAAGTTTATCATTTGCACAAATCTACAGGAGATAAACTTACCGCATCACAAATGGTTGATTTCTGGGCAGATTGGACAAACCGCTATCCTATCATTTCCATTGAAGACGGTATGGCTGAAGATGATTGGGACGGTTGGAAAATGCTGACCGATAGAATCGGCTCTCATGTTCAATTAGTTGGAGATGACTTGTTTGTTACCAATTCCGCAAGATTAAGAGAAGGCATTGCAAAAGGTGTTGCCAATTCTATCTTGGTCAAAGTTAATCAAATAGGCACATTAACGGAAACCATTGAAGCCGTTAATTTAGCATACAGAAATGGTTATACGGCTATTATGAGCCACCGTTCAGGCGAAACTGAAGACACAACTATTGCAGACTTGGCTGTCGCTCTTAATACAGGACTTATCAAAACAGGTTCTGCAAGCCGTACTGACCGTATTTGCAAATACAACCAATTGCTTCGTATCGAAGAAATGTTAGGCGATACAGCCAACTATATTGGAAAAAATTTCAAATACGCAAAAAAATAAATTTTTCATATCAAAAAAGTGAATTGTAGTACTACAATTCACTTTTTTTTTGCCTAAATATATGCTTGACAAAAACAAATATTTGACCTTATTGGCTAAAACCATTTCCATTATTGGACATCCTATATTTATATTCGTCTATATTTTATTCGGGTTATTGAGTCCTTTTTTTACCAATAGTCTTTTACGGGCTATTGGCAATCAAATAATTATATATACAATTATTTATTTTATTGTCTGTATTTTACTTTTAGTATTTGTTTACAAAAGAGGATATATTCAAACCATTACGCTATCACATCGCGAAGATAGATTGGTGGGTTATTCTTGTTTCTTTTTCCCGATGCTTGTTTTGACATACCTCATTCCCAAAACACAACCCCTTATCACCATTCTATTACTATTGCTTATTTGGAGTTTGGGGGTTATCGCCTTTGTAAACTTATTCTGGAAAATGAGTGCCCATCTCTATTTCTATGGCACTGCTTTAGGTTTTTTATTATATATATTTATATATTATCATCTTGGAATGTTTGTTGTATTTCCATGTGCTATAGCAACAGCAGGCGTGCTTGCTTGGGCACGATTGTATCTCAATGCACACTCTCCTGCCCAAGTATATGTAGGTTTTGTTGCCGGTTTGCTACAGCCATTTATCCTATTTCCGATATTTTTATAACATGTCCCAACTACTACAAAACGAAAACCTTATTTTTTACGCTATCTTTATTGTTTGCGGAATAGGTATTTTTTTGCCTGTTATCGGCAAATATGTCAGACTTATCGAAACAATGATACACGAATTCGGACACGTATTGTTAAGTCTTATACTGGGTTGCCCCATCAAACGCGTTAATTTATTTAGTGATACATCGGGAGAAACAATTATCTCCGCTCCAAAATTCAAAACGATACTCATCGCCTTAGCAGGCTATCCTTTTGCCTCTGCCACATCATTTATATATTTTTGGGCAAACACACATCATTATCAACGCTATATGTTATATGGCTTAACGATATTAAGCGTTTTGTTTTTACTATTTTATATCCGCAATTTGTTTGGCATTTGCTGGACAATATCATTAATTGCCCTCAATTGTTTGACCATTTACATTGATAATGAAAATCTTACCAATATCTTATCCAATATTTACGCTTGTATTATTTTTATTGAATCCAATCTTTCGACATTGAGATTGTTGGTTTTGGCATGGAAAAACGGAAACAAAGCCGGAGATGCCGGTGTTTTGTACAAAGAAACCCATATTCATGCGATTTTGTATGCTCTCATATTTGTAGGCTTTAATATTTTTATTTCATATTATACTATTATTTTATTTTTTCCGTTGAATAATTGATGAAAACACTATATATTGTTCGGCACGCTAAAACCAAAGACAATCTTGATGACAGAGCAAGAGAGTTGTTGCCATTGGGTATAGAACGCACTCAAAAATTAGGGAAATATTTAGCCGAACAACATTGTCAAATCAATCATATATATACAAGTACGGCACTTCGAGCCAAACAAACTACAGAAATTATTGCCGACCAACTGCAATTAGACAAAACTAAAATTATAGATGTTGAAGGCTTATATGTTGGTT
>JAFZUH010000272.1 GCA_017618435.1 Bacteroidales bacterium
AAACAAATAAAACTTAGGTACTCTCACCTTGAAAAGGCGTGCCGCAATAAAATGCCCTGTTTCATGAACAAAAACCAATATTGCCAACCCCAGCAACAATTGGGTAGTCATAATAAGTATATTCATATCTGTTAAATTAATGTTTCTATTATTTCTTTAGCTCTTATCCGAGCGTAGTCATCGGTTTGAGATAAAGTATCCATTGATACGTTTTTGTCCAAACTGACATTTTCCATCGTTTTTTTGATTATCACAGGAATATCCAAGAACTTTATTTTTTCCTGCAAAAATGCCAACACGGCTTCTTCGTTGGCGGCATTCATCACGCAGGGCATATTTCCGCCTTGATGTATGGCTTCGTATGCGATAGCAAGACACTCAAATGTATCCGTGTCCGGCTGTATGAAATGCAATTGGGCATAATCCGCAAACGAGAACCGCGGATACGGTGTGGTTAGCCTATGCGGAAACGACAAGGCATATTGTATGGGAAGTTTCATATCCGGCAACCCCAATTGGGCTTTGATGGCTCCGTCCGCAAAATGCACCAGTGAATGGACTATACTTTGCGGGTGAACAATCACTTGTATTTTGCTTGGGGCTACGCCGAACAGCCAATGGGCTTCTATCATCTCCAAGCCTTTGTTCATCAATGTTGCCGAATCTATGGTAACCTTGTTTCCCATAGACCAATTGGGGTGTTTCAAGGCTTGCTGAGGTGTTACGGCGGACAATTCTTTTCTTGTTTTTCCCAAGAATGGACCTCCTGAGGCTGTCAAGGTCAGCATTTCTATTTCATTGTCATTTTCTCCGACAAGACATTGGAATATGGCGGAATGTTCCGAGTCCACAGGCAAAACAGGAGATTTTTTTTCAAGAGCCTTTTGCATAATCAATTGTCCTCCGGCAACCAAAGTTTCTTTGTTTGCCAAGGCAACCGCTTTGCCGGCTGTCAAGGCTTGGTAAGTTGGCAACAATCCGGCAAAACCTACCAAGGCCACTACCACCATATCAATAGACGACATGCTGACAATGTCCAGCAACGATGTCCTTCCTGCAAAAACTTTAATGTCAAACTTATTCAAAGCCTCCTGTACTTTGGTATAGTAGGCTTCGTTGGTAATTACTACCGCATTCGGCTGAAATTTGATGGCTTGTTCTATCAACAAATCTGCATTGTTTTGTGCCGTGAGTACCTCTACGGAAAAACAATCCCTGTGATTATCCACAACTTCCGAAGTCTGTCTGCCGATACTTCCCGTAGAACCTAAGATAGCTATTCTTTTCTTTATTTCCATGTTGCAAAAATATCATTTTTTAGCATATCACACAAATCATGGTATTGTTTTTCCTTACATGTTGGAAATATTTCTGGCGATTTTTGCCGTCAAGCCCGGGAAGAACCGTTTCAGATACACCATTATTAATTCTTTGCTTCCGATGAAAACTTCTCTTTTTTGTTTTATTATCGCATTGCAGATTTGCTCGCCGGCTTTTTCTGCACTTATGCCTCCTGCCTGTCCTTTATCCATCACACCATGTTTTTGACCGTCTTTTTCCAAGGCATTGATAGAAATATTGGTCTGCACACGTCCAGGACAAACGATGGTTACCCTTATATTTTGACGATAATATTCCGCTTGTATGGTTTCGTAAAAACCATATAGAGCATGTTTTGCCGAACAATAGGCAGAACGCAAAGGAAATCCGAACTTGCCGGCTATGCTGGTCGTTACCGCCAATTGTCCTCCGCCCTGTGCCAACATCTTGGGCAAAATCGTTTTGCATAAAATAACGGGAGCGAAAAAATCTATATCCATCACTTTGTTGATGACCCGCATTTCGGTATCAACCGTTGTCCCCCGTTGGCTGATGCCGGCATTGTTATAGAAAATGTCTATCCTGCCGAACTGTTGCCACGCTGTTTCTGCCAATGCCGGCAGTTCTTCCAACTGCGATAAGTCAAACGGGAGGCTCGCTACCCGCGGACTGCCCATTTGTAGGGCTTGTTGTTTTACATCTTCCAACCAATCGGCTTCCAAGGCGGTAAGAATTAAACTATATCCTTTCTCCGCAAATGACAATGCCGTCGCTTTGCCAATGCCAGAAGAGGCTCCGGTTATCCATACTACCTTAGTATTATTCTTTTCTGAACTATTCATCGTCTTCCCAATCTTCTGTTTGTTTCAAATAATCTTTCAAATAATCCAATTGCCGTCTGTCTCTTTTTGTCGGACGGCCAAGACCTTGTTCCCGCCTTTCAAAACGCATAGACAACATTTTTACTCTGTCATATTCTTCTT
>JAFZUH010000273.1 GCA_017618435.1 Bacteroidales bacterium
AATTTAATAGAACGCACATACAAAAATGAAAAAGATATATCGGTTTTACAAGAACAAATAAAGGTTGAAAATCACAGGGTTAGTGATTTGGAGGAGGTAATGAAATGAAAATATTTATAAACCCCGGACACGGCGGCAGCGACCCCGGTGTTTGTTCACGTCATAACGTTTTTGAAAGCGACGTTGCGTTAATTATAGGCAAAATGTTATTAAACCGCCTTAAACTGAACGGTTATCCGGCGGTGCTATTTCAACAAAAAGAACATTATTTTGAAATCTCAAAAGAAGAAAACAAAAGCAACGCAACATTGTTTATTTCAATACATTGTAACGGTGCAACAAGCACAGCGGCACACGGCGTTGAAACACTTTATTATGACGGCTCAAAAAAGGGTAAACAACTTGCAGAAATCATGCAGCAACAACTCATTAAAACAACCGGTTGTGCAGATAGGGGCATAAAACCCCGCACAGATTTGCACGTTTTAAACCGCACAAATGCACCGGCAATTTTAATTGAAACCGCTTTTTTAAGCAATGAAAATGAAGAACAAAAACTTGTTATGCAGCCCGAAATGTTTGCAAACGCAATTTGGGATGCAATTAAAATTTATAAAACACAAAATTTAATATAAAATTATTCTCTCTCTTATTAACCTTGCGGGGTTTGTACCCCGTTTTATTTAGTCTTTTTTCTATCTCGCCGGGTGAGGAGCAGCACCAGGCGTTTTATTTTTATATAGGGCAATCCGTAATGCACGGGTTGCCCTTTTTTGTTTTTTACCGATGTTGCCGGCAGAATATTTTAACGGAATATTTTCTTGCCAAAAATTAACATTTAAAGTCATGCAAAATATTAACGGATATGGGGTAGATTTTAAAAATTTGAGGGGTAAAATATATTTTTGGTATAAATACATATTAAAATTTAAAATAACGGCTTTTAAACGCCGTTAAAATTTTTCATATTGATCCATAGCAAAATACAAAATCAAGCAAAATAATTACAAAAAGCGGCAAAATAATTACACAAACCCGGCAATTTATTACAAGTTGTCGGGTTTTTTGTTATTTATGCGTTAATAATTTTACATTTTGCACGGGGCTTAATACAATTTCACTTTTAGGTATGTTATTAAAAAAATTACCCGCTTTATTTTTTATAACGTCTTGAAATTGTAATTGTGTTATTTCTTTTGAATGTCTAAAAAACTTTATTATTTTAGGACGTGAGATATAGGCAGCAAAACCAAAACCATGTGTCCCTTGATGTTCAATTGCAACCATATATTTTGGTTGAATAATAACAAAATATATGCCGTCATAAGTTATACCATAGTAAGGATAATTGATTTTATATGCCATTTTTACCCCCTTGCATTGCGTCAATTAAAACGTGCCGTTTACGATATCTATCTAATGCGTCAATTAAAAATTCTAATTCTTTTGCCGTTACTTTTTCTTGCTGCAACATTTCACCAAACGCCGGGTTATTTCTTAATGTCGCAAGTGCATTTAATAAAAAATCTTTTTCATCTTTTGTTATGCGTTGGTTTAATGTTTCAGTACGCTCCGTACCTTTACGCCGACCGCCGCCCCTATAACCGCCTTGCGGGTATTGTGTTTTGTATATCTTTTGTATTATTTCATCTTTTGTCCCAAACGCACGCAATACGTCTTTTGCTAATATATCCGGATGTTGGTTGCAAAAATCTGATATAAAACGTATTTTGGCATTTGTTATTTCATCATCATTACGCCCCCTTGTTTTTATGCGTGCCTCGTTTATTGGCTTTTTGCCATGACGTATTACGATAAATAAATCATCACCGTACCCGTCCCGGTTTTCATATATTACATTTAATCTCATTTTATACCCGCCTTATTTTTAATTCTTTGTATTGCGTCAGCATAACAATCCTTGCAAACATCTATGCCATTAACATAATGCCAACCGTTATTATTTGCCATTTCACGTGCAACCTTATTTGATGTTGTTGGGTAATAGTCAACAACATCACAACAGTCGCATTTTATCATTTTATAATTACTTATTGTCATTTTGCCCCCTTTTCTATTATTCAACATTACACCATGCAAATTGTGCTTGGTTTAATATGTTTCTAACACAAACGTTTATATCGTTGTTTCCCATTTGTTCAAAATCATTTTTAAATGCAGCAAGTACCGCCGCACGTTTGTAATTTTTCTTGTTGCCTATTTCAATATTGCTGCCAAAATAAACTTTTTTACCAAATGTAAATTCATAATTCATTTTTGCCATTGCCGCCGCCTTTCGTTTTTGCTGCACCCGCAACCGGTTTTTGTTTTTGCAAAATTCAAAAATCACTTTTGGATTTTAGGTTTTTACAATCCCGGTTTTCTATTATCGGATTTTTAATGGTTGCTTAATGCGTCATCTTTTTTCTATCTTTTATATTTTTAGGATAACTCGCATTTTGTTTTTTGCAAGTCATAAAACAAAA
>JAFZUH010000026.1 GCA_017618435.1 Bacteroidales bacterium
AATTGGCTATACCCGTTTTTGGGGCAATGGCAATTGTTGTTGCTTGCAATGTCCGACAAAAAATACAAAAGAATAGGGAAGAAGTTGAATAATTAACTTCTTTTTGCCATAGCCTCTTCAATAAAATCGCTACAAAGTTCGGAAAAGTTTATGTTCTTAATAGCAAGTTGTTTGGGAACAAGACTTTCGTTTGTTTGTCCGGGGATTGTATTGACTTCAATAAAATACATATCATCTTGATTGAAGATGTAGTCAATTCTAACAATTCCCTTACAGCCTAACACTTGATATATTTTTTTTGATTTTTCCTCACAAAGTGTTTGTATTTCAGGAGTTAAGTCTGCAGGGGTGAGTTCGTCTGCCAAGGCAGGATTGTATTTCGCCTCAAAATCAAAATATTCCTTTTTGCTAATAATTTCGGTAATCGCAAGAATTTTTATCTCATTATTCAGACTCATTACTCCACAGGTAATTTCCCTACCTTTGATGAATTTTTCTATCAAAATTTGATTATCCCATTCAAAAGCAGTGTGTATAGCGGGCAAAAGTTCTTCTCGGGTATTGACTTTTGACATGCCTACACTTGAGCCTGAATTACATGGTTTTACGAAACAAGGTAAGCCTAATTTTTGAATAATGTCATTGCAATCAATTGTTGAATTTTTAAACAAATGAACTGATGGTGCTGTGCGAATATCATAGGTATTTAACACTCGATTGCAATAGTTTTTGTTAAAAGTGAGAGCCGAAACCAACACATCACAACCTGTATAGGGGATATTTAACATTTCAAGATAGCCTTGCAATTTACCATTTTCGCCCGGATTGCCATGTATGGCGATAAACACACAATCAAAAGTGATTTTTCCGTTTGGCAAAGTAAGAGAAAAATCATTTTTATCTATGTCTATATCGGTGTTTTGATGGTGATAAAACCATTTGGTTCCCTGAATATAAATGAGATAAACATCATAACGGTTTTTATCTATATGGGCAGCAATATTTTTCCCACTTTTAATAGATATTTCGTATTCTCCTGAATTGCCTCCTGTTATAACAGCGATTTTCTTCTTCATGGTAATTTATTTTTTCTGCAAAAATACCAGAAAAATACTTGTCTTTTCAGGAAAGTAAATGAAAATGATAACAATAAAAAGTTAATTTCTTGAAATGTTTTATACTTCTTCGTAATCGGAAAAATCAGTGTCATTGTTAGGATTATCTTCTGTATGTTCAGAATTGATTCTAACAATTTTGGTTTTGCCGATGCTTTCAATAATTGTTGTGGCTAAAGAAACCAACAAACTGAATATCAATGCCCAGCCAAAACTATCTATGGTGAATTTCTCCACTAAAAAAGCTACTATTTCTATTGTTATAGCATTGATTATCAAAATAAATAGTCCAAATGTTCCAATGGTAACAGGTATGGTTAACATAATCATAATCGGACGAAGAAACATATTGACAAGCAATAGCACTAAAGCAACAATCAGTCCGGTGAGCAGTCTTGGTTCTTCTATGTGTATGCCTTTTTGGCATATCCAAGCCGCAAAAATGATGGCAAAAGTACTGATAAATATTTTTAATAAGTAAAATTTAAATTTTTGTATTGTTGATTGGTTCATTGTTTGTATATTTTATTTTAATTGATAACGTTTTCCCGGCAAACATTCCAAAATATCATCAAATTCCAATGATAATAATGTTTTTGTTAAAATAGAAATATTTATATTTGTCGCCAAACAAAGTTCATCAATATTCAGTTGTCCTTTGTTTTGCAGTTGTGCAACTATTTGTTGTTCAGTTTCATCTAATTTTTTTGTTATTTTTATAGTTTTTTTGGGGGGAGGTGTCTGTCTTTTGCTTGGAAACAAATCCCAATTCATTTCTTTAAGAATGTCAGATGTATTGGTAATCATGCAAGCAATGTTTTCGCGTATAATATAGTTACAGCCTTCCGAAGTAAGGTCTGTTGTTTTACCGGGTAAAGCACAAATAGTTCTATCGTAAGCCTGTCCGTATGTGGCAGTAATGAGTGCTCCGCTACGTTGAGGGGCTTCTGCTACCAAAATACAATCGGACATGCCTGCAATAATACGATTACGCAGAGCAAAATTTGAAGCATCTGTATCTGCTTTTGTACTGAAATATTCAGTGAGAAGTCCGCCGTTTTCTAACATTTGTTTTGCTAACCTTTTGTTTGCTGCAGGATATATTTTGTTAAGTCCATTACCTAAAATACCGACAGTTTCAACATGATTATTGACAGCGGCTTGATGTGCATACGTGTCAATTCCGCTTGCTAATCCGCTAATAATTTGTAAATCAGACATATTTTCTGCCAATTCTCCCACAATTTTTTCCACCATTTTTTTTCCATAATCAGTGCAACGACGTGTTCCTACAATGGCCATACAATGTTTTTGATTGGAGTTGAAGTTCCCAAGTCCAAACAAAATATTTGGAGCACCGTGGCATTGTTGTAACCGATAGGGGTAATCTGGGTCTGTTTTTAAAAAGGTGCGAATATTGTTTTTTTCAATAAAGTTTAGCTCTTTTTCAGCAGTAGACAACGCTTGGTCTTTGTTGTTTAATATATTGTTGATTATCTGTGGGTCGCAATTGTGTGCTTTAAAATCACCCTTAGTTGCATTCAATACATTTTTAGGAGATTTGAATAAATTAACTAGTTGTTCGAAAGTAACATTTCCAACCTGAGGAATAAGACTTAAGGTTAAGGTATCAAGAATATCCTGTTGTCTATCCATCTTTTATTCAAAGTTATATTGTTGCGAATTGGTATTGACTCCGGCATTGATTTCCCTGCAATTGAACAAATCATCAACATAATTAATGTTTTCAGGTTTGGAAAAATCTATTTTTTGCAGGTTCAGTTCTTTGTCTTCATAACATTTTTTCATAAACAAAGCCCAAACCGGTAATGCCGAATTAGCCCCTTGTCCTTCAGCAGTGGAACGGAAATGGGCATCTCTATCTTCACAACCGACCCAAACTCCGGCAGTTAATAGGGGAGTGTACCCCATAAACCACCCGTCTGAGTTGTCATCGGTTGTTCCTGTTTTACCTGCCATAGGCATATTAAGTTGGTATCTGTAATTTAAACGAACGGCAGTACCCGAATTGACAACACCTTGCATCAATCTTACTGTTTTGTATGCGGAAAGTTCGTCCATCACTTCTTCTTGTGTACTTGAAAAAGTGGCCAATACATTTCCTTTGCTGTTGCATATTTTTGTAATAAAAATAGGTTTGGTATATACTCCTTTATTGTTAAATGTATTGATGGCTCCTACCATTTCATATAATGTTAATTCACAGGCTCCCAGACAAATAGATGGCACATTGGGAATATCGCTTGTCATACCCATTTTTCTTACCATGTGTATAACGGCAGACGGACCATATCTTTTCATTAAATAAGCCGAAATGTTATTTAATGATTGAGCCAAGGCTTCACTCAATGTAATCATTTGTCCCACTTTGTATTTGCTTGAATTTTTGGGTGTCCACGGAGTACTGCCCGGATTTTCTATGGTTACCGGCAAGTTGGGGACAAGCGAACAGGGGTAATATTCACCTTCTTGCATGGCTATAGTATACACAAAAGGTTTGAATGTAGAACCAACTTGCCTTTGTGCTTGGGTTACATGGTCATATTGAAAATATTGATAATCAATGCCACCTACGTATGCTACCACATGACCATTGTTGGGAGACATTACCATGAATCCACAATTGAGGAATGATTTCATATACCTAATGGAATCCAACGGTGACATAACCGTATCTATTTCCCCATTAATACCATGTACCCACATTGGAATCGGTGTTTCAAAATTTTTGCGGATTTCTTTTTCTGAATATCCTTCTTTTTTCAGATTTTTATATCTATCGGTATTTTTCATTGCCCGATTCAACAGATTTTCTGTGCGGGTTGCATCAATATTGACGAAAGGGGCATTTTTGTTGTTTTTGCATTGTTGGAAAAATTTGGGTTGTAATTCTTTGCAAACCCATTCATTTACTGCTTCTTCTGCATATTTTTGCATTTTGTAATTAATGGTTGTGTATATTTTTAAACCATCTTTGTATATATCCCATTTTTCATTTTTGTTTTTTGGATTTTCGTTAGCCCATTTTGTTAATACCTGACGGATATATTCTCTGAAATAAGTGGCAGAACCTGCTCTATGGTCTTGCAGTTGAAAATGTTCCATATTAATAGGTATTTGCTTAATGCTGTCTAATTGTTCGTCTGTCAAATATCCGTATTTGTTCATTTGGGTTAGAACTGTGTTTCTGCGGTTTAGGGCATTTTCAGGATTCCGTCTTGGATTATACTTCGTTGGAGCCTTTAACATTCCAATAAGCATGGCACTTTCGTCTATGGTAAGGTCTTGCGGAGTTTTGTCATAATAAGTTTTTGCCGCAGATTTTATTCCGGAAGACATATTACCAAAATCTACCGTATTGAGATACATCGCTAAAATTTCATCTTTTGAGTATGATTTTTCCAATTTTACGGCAACGACCCATTCTTTGAATTTGGCAAATGAAATTTCAAAAATATTTCTGTCTTTTTCTCTGGGGAAAAGATTTTTGGCCAATTGTTGAGTAATGGTACTGCCACCGCCTCGATTGCCTCGCATAATAAGAACTCTGAATAAGGCTTTTAAATCTATGCCGGAATGTTCATAATAACGGGCGTCTTCTGTGGCGATAAGAGCATGTACCAAATTGGGGGACAATTGCTCGTAAGGGACATTGGAACGATTCTCCTGATAAAATTTACCTAAAACATAACCATCGTCAGATATAATTTCGGTAGCTAAATTTGTTTTTGGGTTTTCCAATTCTTCAAATGAAGGCATAAAACCTAACCACCCCAAAGAAATGAGAGTGAAAAAGAGGAAAACAAATCCCCATAAACAGCCGAAAGCAATCCACAATCGTTTGATTGTTAAATCTTTATTTTTGTTCTTTTTTGATGTTTGTTTCATGGTTGTTGTTTTTAGTTTCTTCAGAAATAAATATGCCGGCTGAAATTACTCCCGGTAAGGTGTCATATCTGTTGCCTTGTTGTAAGGATATGGTATAGTTGCCTTGTTGCGGAAACACAAGATTGGCGGCAACAATATTAAGTTCTTTTATACGTTTCCCTTTGCCAGTAGGACTGCCGTCAGGGTAGAACAAATCGATAGAAACCGTATCACAAGATTGCTTTTGATTGGGAAAAGTCGTTCTCACAAACAAATATAAATTGGCATCAGGAAAAT
>JAFZUH010000274.1 GCA_017618435.1 Bacteroidales bacterium
ATTTGTATAATTATTTCGGGAACGGTTATTATGGTCATAGAAGCGGATTTACATTTGAAGTCGGTTTTTTTGGACAGATTACACCCAATTTTTCATTGGCATTGCATTTGTATAATCCCGCTCGTTTGAAAATGGTAACCTATAATGATACCAAAGAATATATTCCTACGCTTATCCGTTTTGGTGGAGCATATATTTTCGACAAGCGATGTACCTTAGCCTTGGAAGTGGAAAAAGATTTGGATATGCCTTTGTCTTTTGCCGGAGGTGTGGAATATGTTTTTTCAAAATATTTTTCGCTTCGTGGAGGTGTACGATACCCCAAATTTTCGTGTAGTTTGGGCGTGGGGTTCCGTTTTAAACAATGTAGTATAGATATTGCCTCATCGTATCATGCAGATTTGGGCTTTAGTCCGCAAATATCATTGCTGTATGAATTCAATTCCTCGGAAAAATGAAAAAATGTCTGTGCGTGATATTTTGTTTTGTTTTTCTGTCGGCTTATGCCCAAACAGACAGTGTTTTTCTTGATAAGGCGAACTTGGATTTAGAGCAGTTTTTGGAAAATGCTGCTGAAAATGAAGATGAACAAGGGGATATTTCTGAAATAACAGAAGAATTGCAATATTTGTTGGACAACAAAATGAATTTGAATAATCCGGATTACAAAATTTTGACTGATGTGTTGAGATTGTCGCGGTATCAAATATACAATTTGCGGACTTATTTGGAAACATACGGAAGATTTTATTCTATTTATGAATTGTTGCTTATAGACGGTTTTGATACAACCACCTTGCAGCGAATCAATCCATATATTACAATAGAAACCCAGCAAAAAGAAAAAAAATTGTCCGTTAAGGATATTTTCAAACGAGGACGTCAAACGGTGTTGATGAAATATGGACAAATAATAGAAAAACAGCAGGGATATTTGCCAATTTCGGAAGAAGATAGGGCTAAAAGCCCTAATTCCCGCTATTTGGGTTCACCTCAAGCCTTGTTGCTGAAGTACAAATTCAAATCTTCCAATCGCTTGCAATTCGGTTTTACAATGGAAAAAGATGCAGGAGAACCTTTCTTTAGAGGGAAAAACAAATATGGTTTTGATTTTTATTCGGCACATCTGAAAATATCGGATTTATCTGTTTTCAAAACTCTTGTTTTTGGAGATTACCAACTCAATTTCGGTCAAGGATTATGTATCAATATGGGTTTTTCCATGTCCAATTCGGTGTCTTCTATCAGTGCAGACAGGCAAGGTTATGGTATCAAAGCCTATTCTTCGGCCAACGAAAACAATTATTTAAGAGGCTTTGCAACAACAATAGATTGCAAATATATTGATTTGACCGTATTTTATTCTTACAAAAACCTTGATGCCGCTTATGTGGAAGATACTGTTTCTCAAAATATTCTGTTTGTTGAAAATTTGTATAATACGGGTTATCACCGTACAGAAAGCGAGATGGGTAAAAAGAATGCTATTCACCAGCATCTTGTGGGTGGACATATAGATTATCGTTTAAGAACAGCACAATTGGGATTTACGGCTTGTTATACACGATTCCAATCCCCTTTGGACAGGACACTGAAACCTTATAATCAATTCACGTTTAATAGTATAGATAATGTTAATGTGGCTGCTGATTATAACGTATTAGTCAAAAAAGTGAGTTTTTACGGAGAAATTGCCATGAGCAAAAATTTGGCTGTTGCTACGATAAATAGTGCAGATTTTCAGATACATCCTCGTTTTACCATGACAATTTCACATCGCTATTATGGGCGAAATTATCAAAGTTTGTATTCGGGGGCATTTGGAGAAAATGCCGACAATGCTAATGATCATGGATTTTACATTGGTTATCAGTGGATAATAGGGAAGAATTG
>JAFZUH010000275.1 GCA_017618435.1 Bacteroidales bacterium
ACCGTAAACAACAATGTTGCGGACACATTTTCTGGCGGCGGTATTTACAACAAAGGCAACACATTCACATGTTATGGCAAACTTACAGCATCGAATAATACGGCCAATACCTATGGTGGAGGTGTTTGTAATTTAGGTGCTTTTACGGTAAAAGGAACAAGTACTATAAACAACAATGTAGCCAAATCAAACGGTGGTGGCATATTCCACTACAATCTCACTAATCCGATGAATTTGGAAGGCGGAGCAACTGTCAACAATAATAAAGCCAAAGCGGGTGGCGGAATATTCTTGGATACCGGTACTATCAATATAGGTACCTCTACAAGTGCTAAAAATTTGACTGTAAACAATAATGTGACAGATACGTTTTCAGGTGGCGGTATTTACAACAAGGGGAACAGTACAATTATGTGTTACGGCAACTTAACCGCTTTGAACAATACCGCCAAAACCTATGGCGGCGGTGTTTATAATTTTGGTACATTGACCGTAAAGGGTACAAGTACAATCAATAGCAATACAGCCCAAACAGGCAACGGCGGCGGTATCTTTGTAGCGACCAGCGGCAGTGTAGGCATGGAAGGCGGTGTCGTAATCCGCAAAAACACGGCTCAACGTGGCGGCGGTATTTGCAACAACAATACTTTCACTGTCGGTTTGGTTGGAACACCTGCCAGTCTCTCTGTAGATTCCAATAAGACAACGGTTTATGTAGGTGGCGGAATAGAAAATGCCGGCACCCTTACATGTAACGGCACTCTTACCGTTACTTATGATACCGCCCAAACCAAAGGCGGCGGTATTTACAATTCAGGAACGATAACAGCCACTGGAGCGGTTGTTGTAACTAATAGTTATGCCAAGACTCAAGGCGGCGGTATTTATGTATTAGGCGGAGCCGTAAACAATATATTCACCACTTCTGCAAATATATCCGATAACAAGGCGGACAGTTGTGGCGGCGGTGTTTATACTGTAGCCGACTTTTCCGTTCCCAATGGTAAATTGACCCTTTCAAGCAACAAGGCCAACCATGGTGGCGGTATTTATATAGAAAGCGGTACTACAACGCTTCGTGGCACCGCTATCACCAAAGATACGGCTATAAATCATGGCGGTGGTATTTTTATAGAGAACGGCACACTTACTTTTGCCAACAATGCAAGTACGATAGGCGGCAGTTCAGCCAATAGGAATACGGCCGTTCGAGGTGGCGGTTTGTATGTGAAAGGCGGTACGGTTAACTTTAATGTGGCTCCGACCATATCATACAATTCGGTTAGCGACTCCGGTGGTGCCATTATGGTTGCTGGCGGTAGGGTAAATTTCCCTGTTGCGACTACTATCGCATACAACTCTGCAAAATATGGCAGCGGTATAGCCATCAGAGGCGGAAGTATTGTCGCCGATGGTGCTTTGACTTTAGACCACAACGGTTCCACGATTAATGGTAGCCAAGGCGGCGGTTTGAATGTGGGTGGTAATTCCATTGTTACCTGCAATGCCTTATTGACCGTTACGAACAATACGGCATACAGAACAACAGCAGGAGGTCAGGGTGGCGGTATTTGTTTGGCGGAAGACAATACGACTCCTCCGACCTTGAATCTGTATGGCGGAGCGATTATAAACAATAATCATGGCTATTATGGTGGAGGTATCTATCGTCTTAGAGGTCTGTTGATAGTAGGTAAAAATAATGCCAACAAAAATATTGTTCTTGACAATAATACGGCTGCATTTGGAGGTGCATTCTATCAAAATTCCGACCTTGCCAAGGATACCATTTATGGAAATGTAACGATGAGCAATAATACAAGTACCGATTATGGCGGTGGTATGAATTTCAGAGCAGGCGTTATTCATTGCTCTGGGGATTGGACTATAACGGGCAATACTGCTGCAACTTATGGCGGTGGCTTAAACAAAACCAATGGTACACTTACCATAGATGGTAAATTTACCGTAAGTAACAATACTGCAACCTATGGTGGCGGTATATGTTTGGGCGAAACGGATGCTGCAAATTCACTGACACTTAACGGAGCCGTTATCACAGGCAATCAGGCAACAACAGGAGTAGGTGGTGGCGGTATTTATGTAAAATCGGGAACACTTACTTTTTCGGGTGCGACTGCTACTATTGTCGGAGGAACTTCAGCCAATAAGAATACCGCAATAGACGGAGCCGGTTTGTATGTAGCAGGCGGTACGGTTAATTTTACAACAGCACCAAACATATCATACAATGTAGCCAGTGGTAATGGCGGTGGTGTTGCTATTGCCGGAGGTACTGTCAATGTACCTGTGCTTACGGCACTTGCCAATAATCAGGCAGCCAACGGCGGTGGTGTATTTGTAAATGGAGGAACGCTAACGGCTACGGGAGCAGACACTACGGCGGGTTTGAAAATATTTAGCAATACGGCTACAGCTAATGGTGGTGGTTTGTATTATGCCAATGGAATAATTACCAACAATAGCAAACGCAATATTGTTATATATGAGAATACAGCAGCCAATGGCGGCGGTATGTATTGCGGATTAACAGCAACAGGCAACAAAACTATTGGCAATATCTCTGCTATACGCAACAATGCGGCTTCTGAAAATGGAGGCGGTATTTATTACAAAGGTTACAATATAACCGATGCAACGACATTTTCAAGTATAATTGCAATAAAAGCCAATACGGCAGACAGTCTTGGCGGAGGCGTGTTTGTAGAGGCTTATCCCGTTAATTTCTCCAATGCGATAACGATAAGCAA
This sequence comes from Bacteroidales bacterium, assembly GCA_017618435.1. GTDB lineage: Bacteria > Bacteroidota > Bacteroidia > Bacteroidales > WCHB1-69 > UBA1205. The sequence continues at coordinate 2,772 of JAFZUH010000275.1, forward strand.
TAATACCGTTACCAAGACTAATACTTCAGCTATTCCATTGGTATATGGTGGAGCAGGTATTTATAACAATGGCGGTACGGTCAATTTTTCGGGTAGTAGTGTATTGATAGACCAGAATGTTTCCAATGGACACGGTGGCGGCATTTTTAATAAAGGAGGTACCATTACATGTACAGGCGGGAATATGACATTGAGTAACAATAGAGCCTATATGATTAGCAATAAAACATATGGTGGTCGAGGTGGCGGTCTTTACGATACCTTGGGAACAATCACCATAGGAGCCTCAGGCAATGCAAGAAACTTGATATTGAATAACGATACGGCGACCTATGGCGGCGGCGTGCATATAGGAGGAGGTACCTTGACATGTTGGGGCAATATAACAGCCGACCAAGATAGTGTATTGCAGTCAGGAGGAGCCCTTCGCAATTGGGCAGGTATGATTGATTGTAAAGGCAATATTTCTGTATCCAATAGTGGAGGAGGTTATGCAGGAGGAGCAATCTATGTTCATACAGGAACTGTCAAATGTGGAGGAACGACCACATTGACTAACAATAGAGCGGTTGATTGCGGTGGCGGTCTTGCATGTAATGCCGGAACAGTAACATTGACAGGTCTTGCTACGATAACGGGCAATCGTTCCTCACTTAATGGTGGCGGTATTTATATAAATAACGATGGAAGCGTTACGATAAACAATAAAGCCAATGTATCAAATAATACCAGTACCCAAAACGGTGGCGGTATTTACTTGCAGGTTTCCAATTGTGTATTGAACATGAATGGAGGAGCCACGATAAATAACAATAGGTCACTAAGTGGTAGAGGTGGAGGTATATCTACAGCGGGTACAGTTACATGGAATGATGTGTTGGCCGTAACCAACAATCAGGCATCAACTAATGGAGGTGGTATATATACATCAAAGACATTGGATTTGCGAAATTCCTATATAGTTAATAATACGGCAGGCGGTAATGGTGGCGGTGTGTATGTGAGCGACAGCCAGAATGCCGGTGACTATGCGGCAACCAAGATAGTAAAAGTTGGCGGTAATATGAAGATAATCGGCAATACGGTTAGCGGCAATGAAAACAACGTGTATGTGATGAGCCGCAACAATATTCATTTTGTGGAAACCTTTGCGGATACTTCATCGGTTGGCGTTTATTGCGTAAGAAGTGCTACCGCTTATCCTGCATACGGATCCAACAATATCACAATTTACGGTATGCGTGAAGATGATTTGTTTGCTAAAGTAGATTTCAGCGAAAATGACCCCATCAACAATGCAGGCAGATTCTTCAATGACCTGACATCTGTTACAGGTGAGTTTACAAGCACAGGACATACGGAAGCAGGAGGCTATCCTGCAAGTCCTGCACCTGCAAATGCGGTAAGCGTAATGGCAAACAACAGAAAAGCGGGCTCAGGTCAGGATTTGGACGCCGTAAAATGGCAGGATTATGATTTGCCGATAGAACTGTTGTCATTTGTCGGTTCTTGTCAGAATGGCATAACCACTTTCAATTGGGAAACGATGACGGAAACCAACAACGATTATTTCACCATAGAGGCAAGTAGCGATGCTGTTAATTACGAACCTGTTGCTACAATATCTGGAGCAGGCACAACCTCGCAAAGACAGCAATACAGTTATCATATCAATACAAATGACAGCATAATGTATTACCGTTTGAGACAAACGGACATAGACGGGAAAAACGAGGTGTTTGCCCCGATAGCCGTACAATGTACTGACAGCAAGAGCGAAGAACCGAGTATCAGTATCTATCCACAACCTGCCAAGGATATGTTTGAGATAATAGTTCAAGGCGAAGATATAGAGATAGAGCAAATGAGTCTGTACAATATGTTGGGCAGTTGTATCAAACGTCAGGTAGTGAACAGCCAGAGTGCGGCAATGAGTTTGGAGACCTTGTCATCGGGCGTTTACAATCTGCTGATAAGACTGTCAGACGGCAAATTGTACAACAGGAAAGTTGTTGTAACGAAATAATAGAATAATTGTTTTAAAGTGTTGTAGAGTCGCAATTGTTTGCGGCTCTTTTTTTATCATTGAACAAAAAATTGAAGGTAGTATTTTGTACAAAAGTTGTATCTTTGCAAAATAGATATTGTTAGTTTTTTTTATTTGCAATATATTGATATTCAGTATTATTTTTTGTAGTTAAAAAAATATAAAAAATGAACACCCAACAAAACGAAGAAATCCAACAGATATTTTCACGATATAGAGATATTCAGTTAAAATTGCGGGCAAGAAATACGTCTCGTGAACAGAAAAAGAATGTTCGCAAGGCCTTTTCTTTGGCATTCAATGCCCACAAAGATATGAGGAGACGTAGTGGAGAATCCTATATTCTTCATCCGCTTGAAGTCGCCAATATTATATTGGACAATATGAATTTGGGGGCGACATCGGTTATCTGTGCATTGTTGCACGATACGGTGGAAGATACTGATTATACACTACAAGATATAGAAGCCTTGTTTGGCAAAGAAATTGCTCAGATTATAGATGGACTTACCAAAATAGATGATGTTTCCGACACACAAGCCTCCAAGCAATTTGAGACTTTTAGAAAGATATTGATTTCAATGAGCAAAGACGCCAGAGTTATTCTTATCAAATTGGCGGATAGGCTGCACAATATGCGTACTTTGGATTCCATGCCTCCCGATAAGCAATTGAAAATATCGTCAGAAACGCTTTATATGTATGCTCCACTTGCTCATCGTTTGGGATTTTATAACATCAAATCAGAATTGGAAGACCTTGCGATGAAATATCAAGACCCGGGTAGTTATGCCTATATCGCCAAGAGAATACAAGACAGCAGTGACGAACGGGAACGCTTTATCAGCGATTTTACGGCTCCAATCAAAGAAAAATTAACGGAAAAAGGATTCACTTTTGAGATATTAAGCAGAACAAAATCAATATATTCCATTTGGCAAAAGATGACCAAAAAGAAAATACCTTTTGATGAGGTATATGATTTGTTTGCCATTCGTATCATTATAGATTCCGATGAAGAGCATCAAAAATCGTCCTGTTGGTCTGTTTATTCTTTGGTAACCGATATTTATACACCGCGTTCTGATAGGTTGAGAGATTGGATTTCAACTCCAAAATCGAACGGTTATCAATCGCTTCATACAACTGTGATGAGCCGTGCCGGCAAATGGGTGGAAGTGCAAATCCGTACCAAACAAATGGATGCTATTGCCGAAAATGGTTTTGCCGCCCATTGGGTATATAAAGAAAACAACAAGCAAAGTTACGAACAGGGGGTTGATGCTTGGTTGTCCAATATAAAAGAGATATTGCAAAACAGCGATACCAACACGGGTGAATTGGTGGCTGGTGTGAAAATGAATCTTTTCAATAAAGAAATATTTGTTTTTACTCCCAAGGGAGATGAACATACTTTGCCTGAAAACTCTACCGTATTGGATTTTGCCTACGAAATAGGGGCGGAACTCGGCAATTATTGTATTGGGGCCAAAGTGAACAACAAACTTGTACCGCCCTCATATATACTGAAAAGCGGTGACCAAATAGAAATAATTACCTCTAAAAAACAAAAAGTTCACGAAGAATGGCTGACATTTGTTGCCACTGCCAAGGCCGTTGACAATATCACCAAAGTATTGCAACAGGAAAAAGACAACACAATAAATGAAGGTAAAAATATTTTGAAAGCTTATTTCAAAAAATATGACGTGGAAATCAACAAGATAAATCGTGATAAATTGATGGTTTTCGCCAATTGTAAAGATAAGGAAGAATTGTATCTCGGCATTTATAACGGTGCGATAAAAGAATCTGTTATTAAACAATGTTTTTCCAAAATTGGTTTGCTTTACAAAATATTCAATGCCGTAAAACCCATTATAAAATGGATAAAAGGCATTAAAAACTTATTTACCGTAGATAATGCTATCAGACGGAAATTGTCCAGAAACCCGCAATCTATGTTGTTGGGAGAAAATGTACATGAAATAAAACAGACGATAGCCACGTGCTGCAATCCAGTTGCCGGCGACCAAGTTATTGCTTTTGCTTTGACAGACAATGAAATAGTTGTCCATAGAGCCAACTGCTCCAATGCGATACAATTGTCTGCCAAACATGGCGATAAAATAGTAAAAGCCAAATGGAGACCACAACAAACGCAGGTGGATTTCTTAACGGGTATCTATATCAAAGGTTTTGATTCCAAAGGTTTGGTGCATAGTATTACAGGTATTATTTCTCAAGATTTTCAAGTCAATTGCCGTTCTATTCAGTTTGAAACCAGCGAAGGTATTTTTGAGGGAAGAATAAGCCTGTATATTCAACACGTTGATAATCTGAATAAATTGATGGACAAACTAAAACTAATAAAAGGCATTGAAAAAGTGGAAAGAATATAATAGCCTTGACAGTATATTTGTCTTTGGTAGTTTGATAGTGTTGTTTTGTTTGTTTGCTTGCAAAACAAGACCTAACCGGCATATAAATATTACTCAACAAGATAGTGTTATTGTTGATACTCAGAAAATTATTGTAAATCAATTGTTTAATCCAAATGTTTATGCCTTCAAATACAATTGGTATAGTACGCGTATGTCTGTTAGTGTAAAAAATATTGATAATCAGCAGGAACAGATTTCGTTGAATGCTTTTTGGGTAAATAAAAAAGATAGCATTATTTTCATCACTTTGAGCAAAATGGGCATAGAAGGGGCTCGTTTTGTTTTAACTACAGATTCGGTAAAATATATCAATCATCTGGACAAAGAATATTATTGGGGCGATTATCGCATTTTCAATAAATTGTTGGGTTTTCCTGTTGATTTTTATATGATTCAGTCTTTGTTTATGGGGGGAGATTTGCCCTATTTTGATAAAACCTGCACCAAAGATTCTTCCGAAAATACAATTACTTATATGTCAAGCAGTCGAAAAAGTTTGAAAAACAATATGATTGTAGAGCAAAAATTGCAGACAGACCAGCTGCAACGCACTATATATCAGTATATTAAAGATGTAAAAACCTTGAACAATATAGCAATCTCATTCAACAATTTTGTTGCTATGCCTGATGGACAATATTGTTTCCAATATATGGATATTTCAATTCCTGCAATGAACATACAACTGCAATGTCAATTGAAAGGTACCAAAATTAATGTTCCCGGACCAACTTCCATTAAACGGTCGGAAAAATATAAGCCTATAAAAATACAATGACAACTGCAGTTGAGGCGATAAAACAGAAAGCATTGGAATTGGGTTTTTGCGATTGTGGCATAACGGATTGTTCGCCCATTGCTCCCAATATTGTGCAAGCCTTTGAGCAAAGAATAGAGCAGCACAAAACGGCGGATATGTATTTTCTGTCCAACAATATGGAAAAACGTTTTTCTCCACAAATGTTGGTGCCTGAAGCCAAAAGCATTGTTGTTGTTTTGGCAAACTATTATCAAAAAATTCAATACAAAGGAAAGTACAAAATAGCCCTTTATGCTTGGGGTGAAGATTACCACAAGGTCGTGAAAAAAAAGTTGAAATTGTTGCAACAATTTATTGTGGAAAATATTGATAACAAAAGTGTTAATAGGTATTTTGTTGATACGGCACCAACAATGGACAAATATTTGGCCTATCGGGCAGGTTTGGGCTGGATAGGTAAAAATACGCTGCTGAACGGAAAATACGGCTCTTTTTGTTTTATCGGGCTATTGTTCACATCTTTGGAACTGGAAATAGACCAACCCATCACAACCAATCCTTGTCAGGATTGCGACCTTTGTATAAAGGCTTGTCCGACAAAAGCATTGTATCAGCCTTATAGTTTGGATGCAAATCTTTGTTGGTCATATCAAACCATTGAAAACAAGGAAAATATTCGTATTGAAAACAGCAATCAATCTTATATTTACGGTTGCGATATTTGTCAAAAAGTATGTCCTCATAACAAACATGTGGAAAATACGACCATAAAGGAATTTCAAACCAACAGTGATTTGTCGGATATTGATGACAAGCGATTGGACAGCATCACAACAGAAAGTTTTGAAACGCTGTTTGCCCATACACCCATTCATAGAATCGGTTATGAAAAAATGAAAGCAAATATCAACATCATCAAAAAAGGCTTACAAACAAAGGACAATAAAAAATAAAAATATTTTTTCCCCGTTAATAATATAATATAACTTAAAATAAAAAAGAAACAACCGATGAAAATAGGATTAATAGGAGCAACAGGGCTTGTCGGCAGTGTAATGATAAAAGTTTTGGAAGAACGTGGTTTTGGACAATATCAATTGTTTCCGGCCGCTTCTGAACGGTCTATCGGCAAAAAAATCACCTTTAACGGGCAAGAAATTACTTTGCGGTCTGTGCAAGAGGTGATAGATGAAAAGATGGATATTGCTATTTTTTCGGCAGGGAGTGCAGCCTCTTTGATGTATGCTCCTTTGTTTGCCGAAAAAGGAACTTTTGTCGTAGACAACTCTTCGGCTTGGCGTATGTATGAGCATATTCCTTTGGTTGTGCCTCAAATCAATGCCAATGTATTAACTTCTGATGACAAAATTATTGCCAATCCGAATTGCTCCACTATTCAAATGGTGATGGCATTGGCTCCTTTGCATAAAAAATACAAAATCAAACGGTTGGTTATTTCCACCTATCAATCGGTAACGGGAACGGGGCAAAAGGCCATAGAACAACTCTACCATGAGCGAAAGGGGGAACCTTGTCAGAAAGTTTATCCTTATCAGATAGATATGAATGTTTTGCCTCATGGGGGAACATTTGAAGAAAACGGCTACACAACAGAAGAAACAAAGTTGGTGAACGAAACAAGAAAAATACTCAATGACAATACAATACAGATTACAGCCACCGTTGTCCGTGTGCCGGTAAGAGGCGGACACAGCGAGGCGGTAAACATCGAATTTGAAGAAGATTTTGATTTGAATGAGGTCAGACAATTGCTGTCAAATACACAAGGTGTTGTTGTTCAGGATAATCCGAAGGAGAACATTTATCCTATGCCTATTTTTGCAGAACATAAAGACGAAGTGTTCGTAGGTCGTATCAGAAGGGATTTCAGTCGGGAGAAAAGTTTGAATATATGGATTGTAGCGGATAATTTGAGAAAAGGTGCCGCAACCAATGCCATAGAAATAGCACAATATATCATCAGTAAAAATTGGGTAAGATAAATTTCATGCAGAAACACAAACTACTTGTTGTTATTTTTGTTTTAGTGAGTCTGCACTTGCACGGGCAAAAAATCGGTCTTGTCCTTAGTGGCGGCGGGGCCAAAGGTATGGCTCATGTCGGTGTGATAAAAGCATTGGAAGAACAAGGTATCCCTATTGATTATGTGGCAGGTACTTCTATGGGAGCCATTGTCGGAGGCTTGTATGCCGCCGGATATTCTGTCGAAGAAATGGAGAGGATATTTTCCAGTAAAGAATTCAGTTCTTGGGTAGAGGGAAAAATACATGAAGATTATGCGTACTATTTTCGCGAGGAAACACCTACATCGGCTTGGATAAAGTTGGGCGTTCATATAGATTCCAATAAAATAAGCCCCATTATACCTATCAATTTCATTGCTCCGACACAAATGGACTTTGCCTTTGTTGAAATATATTCAAGGGCAGAGGCGGCTGCAAAATACAATTTTGATAGTTTGTTTGTCCCTTTCAGGTGTGTCGCTACCGATATTACCAACGGCAAAGAGAAAGTTTTGTCCAAAAACAGCCTCAAAGATGCCATTCGTGCTTCAATGACTTTTCCTTTTTATTTTCAACCGATTATGATAGACAGTTGTATGATGTACGATGGGGGAATGGTTAATAATTTTCCGACCGATGTTATGGAAAAAGATTTCCGGCCTGATTATATCATTGCGGTTGCCGTTGCCAAACAAGGTGAAGCCCCTTCTGACGAAAATCTGATGTCTATACTCAGTAGTATGTTGGTGAGCAAGCAAAGTTATACCGTTGATACCACTCATGCCATATTGATTCGGCCGAATGTGCCCAAATTAAGTGTTACTGATTTTACCAGAGGGCGAATGCTTGTCGATGTCGGATACTGGACATTGCTGGACAGTTTGCCTGCTATCAGGAAACATATCAAAAACTATGTAACCCCACATGAAGTCGCCGAAAAACGCCAGAAATTCAGAGATAAATGGCCTAATATATACATCAAAGAAATCGAAACGCACGGCATAAGCAAATATCAAGCCTATGTGATAGAAAATTATATTTTCAAGAAAAATCAAATTATTGATTTGCAGTCTTTTAAAGAAAGGTATTTTCAATTGACAAGCGAACAGTATATCAAACACATTTACCCTACCTTGCATTTGATGGAAAACGATACTTGTTTCAAGGCTGTTTTGGATATTGAATTAAGCAAGCCCTTCAGTTTTCAATTTGGAGGTTATATAGCCACAAATGCACAGACAACGTTGTATTTGCAGTTGAAATACAATTTTTGGAGACGTTATTTTATGAGTGTCTATGCTGATGCTTATTTGGGAAAATTTTACAATTCGGTTATTGGTACGTTTCATATAAGCAGTTTGTCCGTCAAACAGTTTGACCAGGAAATAAAAGTAGGTTATAGTGTTTGGAATCATTTTAATACCACCAAAATATTTCGGGAAAGCGATAATCCTTCTTATTTGCTGTCCGATGAGTTTTTGATTAAATACAGGGTTGTTGCACCTGCCAAAAAGCATGGAAAATATGGTTTTATGTTCAATTTTGTCAATTCCAATGCCAAATATTATGCCACCAACGCATATACCAGAAATGACACTTCTGATATTAATAGGTTTACGGCCTTTAATCCGAGATTGTTTTATGAATATAATACACAAGATTTCTCCTATTTTCCTACCAAAGGTTTAAAATTATCTGCCTCTATCGGTTATTATGTCGGTTTTGAAGCCAATAAACCCGGCAATACTTCCTATGACATATTGACCACTCAGCATTTCAGGCATTGGCTGACACTTTATGCTGAAGCCAACAAGATATTCAATTGTGCCTCTGTTTATCGGATAGGACTTGCAGGTTATTTTGCCATGTCCAATATGCCCAATATGGCAAGTTTTACGGCGACAAAGTTGCGGTCTTTGAGTTTTTTGCCCAATCATGATGCTCTTTTACGCTATATGCCCAATTATAGAGACCCTGCATTTTTGGCAGTGGGTTTGCAGAATATTTTTCCCGTTTACAAAAATTTGCAAGTACGCTTAGATGGTTATTTTTATCAATCCATTTTTCCTATTGTAAGGCTTGATAATAACAAGAGTAAGTATGGAAATCCGTTTTCGACAAGAGCCTTTGTTATCCAGACTTCGGTGGCTTATACGACAAAACTGGGACCTTTGAGTTTGAATTTGTCCTATTTTTCGCACAATGACCCCAAATGGATTTTCAATATTGGTTTTAGTTGCCTGTTTTTCAACGAGAAAGTATTCAAATAATACTATTTACCACAAAAATATTGTCTAATATCATCAACGGTGTGTAAAATTGTTTTGCAATGGCAATCTTGCAATTCCTGTTTGTTGCCGAAACCGTATAAAACACCTATAGAGGCAATTCCGGCCAAGTCGGCTCCTTCTATATCATATTTTCTGTCGCCTATCATGATGGCGTTTTCACGGGAAATATGATTGGTTTGCAAAACATAATTGATAACATCAACTTTGTCATGAAAAGTGTTGTCCAAACGACTGCCGCCGATGAAAGTGAAATAAGAGGTCAATGAAAAATAGTCAATGATTTCTTTGGCAAAATTTTCCGGTTTGGACGTTGCCAAATATAATTGATACCCATTTGATTTTAAGGTTTGCAACAACGTTTCAATACCTTTATAGAGTTTGTTTTCTTTCACCCCCTTGACGGCATAGCGTTCTCTGTATTTTTGTACGGCCAATCGGGTTTGGTCTTCGTTGAAATGATAGAAAATGCTGAAAGAATCGGACAATGGCGGTCCTATAAAGGCATACAGTTGCGACCTGTCCTCAACATGTATGCCGAAATGCGACAAAGCATAAGCTACCGATTTGGTGATACCCTCACGGGAATCGATGAGGGTGCCGTCCAAGTCAAAAAGAATATGTTGAGGTCTTATAATTGACCGTTTTTCTGCATCAGTTTCAAGGTTTCCGTACATTCCTCAAACGTTTTGAAGGTATGGTCTTCGGGCAAAGTTTCCGGAATAAGTTTCATGGAAGTCAGCATATATAGGGGTTGCGGTTGTATGATGGTCATAAAAACGATGATACCGCGTTGTTGCAAATCTTTAATGGCCGTTTCCATGGCATACAACCCCGATTGGTCCATAAAATTAACCAACCGCATTCTGATAATAACAATTTTTACATCTTGGGGTACATCGTGCATCACCTCTTGAAATCTTGTTATTGACCCGAAAAATATAGGTCCGTTCAATCGTTGAATGTAGATTTTGTGTTTGATGTTTTCAGGTATGCCGCCTTCATCGTGCCATGGACTTTCTTTGTCAAAATTGGTCATTTCGGTAGAGGAATAACTGCCTTCCACCAAATCGCCGGCACGTTTCATAAACAAAACGCAGGCGATAACCATACCTATACCGACAGCGGTAAGCAAATCTACAAAGACGGTTACCAAAAAGACAACTATCAGCACCACTGCATCGGCTCTCGGTATTTTGAACAAATCCTTAAAACCTTTGAAGTCTATAATACCTATCCCTACGGTTATCAGTATGCCCGCCAGTACAGACAGGGGTACAAATTTTACCAAAGAGCCCAAACCCAACAATACTGTCAATAGGAAAACAGCATGCACCATGCCGCTAAGTTGGGTTCTGCCTCCTGATTTTACATTGACAACGGTACGCATGGTTGCCCCTGCACCGGGAAGACCACAAAACAGACTTGCAATGGCATTGCCTATACCTTGACCCATCAATTCCTTGTTGGAATTGTGTTTGGTTTTGGTGATATTATCGGCGACAACAGAAGTCAATAGGGTGTCTATCGACCCCAAACCCGCCAATGTCAAGCCCGGAATAACCGCTGTTTTAAGTACCACAAGCCAATCTATACCATTGAGACTGATACTCTCTTTTAAAAAGAAAGGCAATGGAAACCCCGAAGGTATTTCGCCTATCGTTAAACTGTTTTCTATCTTGCAGAAAAGGGCTATAACTGTCATGACTATCAATGCCACCAAGGTGGACGGCACCTTTTGGGTGATTTTCGGAAAAAGATAAATAATCAATATTGTGCCTATTCCCAACAATAAGGCTTTGAGTGAAAATCCGCTGACAACGGCAGCAGGCAAATTCATCAAAAGACCTATCATATTGCCACTGCCTTTCAGTCCCAACAACGGATATATCTGTTGCAGAATAATGATGACACCTATACCGCTCATAAATCCCGACAAAACAGGGTAGGGTATGTAGCGTATGTATTTCCCTATTTTTATAATACCGAAAAATATTTGGAACAGACCGCAGAAAATACCCGCCAAAGTCATGGATACAAGCACCGTGGAAATATCCGAAGACGAAGCCCATGTGGCACTCACCAGAGTGGCTGCGACAACGGTCATCGGACCTGTGGGGCCTGATATTTGGGAATGTGTGCCTCCAAACAAAGAGGCAAAAAAACCTAACATGGTTGCTCCAACCAATCCTGCCAAAGCACCTATGGCTCCCGCTTCAGGTGCCGCTATGCCCGAAAAGGCTTGTATGCCGAATGCCAATGCTAACGGTAAGGCAACTATACCTGCTGTGATACCTCCGAATAAATCACCGCGAATTGTACTTTTGTCAAATAGTTTCATTTTGAATATTTTTGTTGATTATCAATAAAATATATGTTTTTTGTATCCGTTTTTTCATTGCCTGCAAAGATACAACTTTTTTAGTTTGAAAATGAGAGTTTAGAAATGCCCTCCCCCCCAACCCCTCTCCAATGTGGAGAGGGGAGCATTTTAAGAAATGATTTTCGTAGGGCTGTTATACTATGGCAGCCGTGTTTTTTTGTTTTTATAACACTTTCTTTGATAACCCCAAAGAAAGTGTTGCAAAGAAAAGGTCTTGCGGCAGCCGCAGGCTGTTTTTTATTTTTACGATACTTCTTTTAAAATTCGCTAACTAAAATAGAAATATTGTTGGTATAAGAAATGTGAGAAAAGAACTAAAAATGGGGAAACTTATCGCTAAAACTGCAAACCCATTATGTGTTTCATAGG
>JAFZUH010000276.1 GCA_017618435.1 Bacteroidales bacterium
GACCGTACCGGTACGGGTACGTACAGCGTATTCGGCTATCAGACAAGGTTCAATCTGCAAGAGGGTTTTCCTTTGCTGACCACCAAAAAACTGCATCTGAAATCCATTATTTATGAGTTGTTGTGGTTTCTCAAAGGTGATACCAATATCAAGTATTTGCATGACAATAAAGTATCTATTTGGGACGAATGGGCAGACGAAAACGGTGATTTGGGACCTGTATATGGGCATCAGTGGCGGAAATGGACAGCCCAAGACGGTCATATAGACCAGATTTACAACTTGATAGAAGAAATAAAAAGCAATCCCGATTCAAGAAGGCTGTTGGTTTGCAGTTGGAATGTGGGTGACTTACCCTATATGCGTTTGGCTCCTTGTCATGTCTTGTTTCAGTTTTATGTTTGCAACGGGGAGTTGTCCTGCCAATTGTACCAGCGTAGTGCCGATGCTTTTTTGGGAGTGCCGTTCAATATTGCTTCGTATGCTTTGCTTACGATGATGATAGCACAGGTTACAGGCTTGAAAGCCAAAGATTTTGTGCACACCTTCGGCGATTTGCATTTGTACAGCAATCATATAGAGCAGGCAAAAATACAGGTTGCCAGACAGCCCTTTGCCCTGCCGAAAATGCAGTTGAACGAAAATGTAAAAAACATCTTTGATTTTCAATATGAGGATTTTGTTTTGACAGATTACCAAGCCCACCCGCATATAAAAGCGGAGGTGGCTGTTTAGAATAGATATTAACTCTTAAAAATTAACAATATGAAAAATGTCATTGTAGGAATCGATTTTTCGCCTTGTTCGCTGAATGCCATGAAACATGCTGTTTCGTTGGCCGTGAACCTGAAGGCTTCTTTAACCTTGTTGTTTGTTGTTTCTCCCGATGAAAAATTAGTGATTGACGCTTCTCCCAAAGACAAATCGGATATTATCACTTTTGCCGAAAAAAAATTAACGGAACTTGTAGCGGAATGCAAAAAGTATTTGCCGGCAGATGCGAAAATCCAATATAAAATCAGAATGGGAAAACCTTCCCGTGAAATAAACACGGAAGCAAGAAATCAGGGTAACGCCATCACCGTTTTGGGCACACACGGCTGCACCGGTTTTGAAGAATTTTTTATGGGCAGTTCCGCGTTCAAAACCGTCAGTGGGGCTTCCAATCCCGTGCTGACCATTCGTGAAGGTGTCAATATCAGCAGAGATTTGACAGATATATTGTTGCCCATAGACGACAGTTTGGAAACATTGCAAAAATTAAAAGTGGCCACCATTTTAGCCAAAGCATTTCAGGCTAAAATTCATCTGATGGGCTTCCATTCGGGCAATTATCCAGAAATAAAACGGGCTATTGACGCCTATATCAAAAAAGCGACCTTGTATCTCACCGAAAACAATGTCCGTTTTGAAATCGTGAATGTAGAAAACTCCAACAAAGTTGCCAGTGTTTTGCAGATAGCAAAAGAAAGGGACATAAATTTGATTATCGTGATGAAAGAAGTGGAATCCGCAGGAGAAAATATCTTTATCATGGCTCCGTTCAGCGAAAAACTGGTGAACAGGTCGCCTATTCCAATTCTGACTGTACCGATAGACTCGAGTATTTATCCCAAACGATAAATGATAAAAACAGGAAACCCGAAAATTTATTTTTGGGTTTCTTTTATTATTAAATAAAAAAGGAAATGAAAAGAATAAGTATTTTTGTTGTCGGATTGTTCGTATTGTGTTCTGTTGCCTGCCACCGCAGCAATTCTCAAGGCAATGCCTTGGTTTCGTCTTCCGGACGTTCCGGCGAAATAGTCGTGATAAGTACAGATGCCATTTGGCAATCGGATTTGGGCGATAGCCTTAGGGCAATATTATCGCAACCTTTGGTACAATTGCCGCAGCCCGAACCCATGTTCAACTTGTTGCATGTAACGGAACAAAATTTTACGGGTTCATACAAAAGGCAACGCAATATTTTGCAAATCGTTGTCGATTCTGCAGTCAATTCCGCCAAAATAACCGTAAAATACAATCTTTGGGCAGAACCGCAGCTGGTTGTCCGCATTGCGGGCAAATCGGAACAGGAGGCAATAGCCCAATTGTCTGCCAATGCCCAAACGGTTATCAATTACTTTTTGAAAATAGAATTGCAACGTTTTGAAAAAGCCCAAAAAAGCAGACAAGATTTCAGATTGAACGCCATTGTCAAACAAAATTACAAATTGGACATCATTACACCCGAAGGATTTTTCTTCGCCGTTCAAAATGAGGATTTTGCTTGGTTGAGAAAAGAAACAAAAGACTGGGGACAGGATTTGATGATATATTCGGAAGAATATACCGATACTGCCCAATTTTCCAATGAATACATCATCAATTTGCGGGACCAAAAAACAAAACAATATGTTTTTGGCAGTGTGGACAGTTCTTTTGTCGCAGTAGAGCGGAAAATACCTTCACAAACATCAGTTATACAAACAAATGCACCGTATGCCGTTAAGACGGAAGGCGTGTGGAAAACCGTAGGCGATTTTATGGGCGGTCCTTTTGTATCGTACACCATGTTGGACACCTCCAAAAACAGAATCGTTACCGTAGATGCTTTTTTGTATGCCCCACGTGACAAAAAACGCGATTTGCTCCGCCAATTGGAAGCCATATTGAATGTTATAGAATTTGTGAATGTTCCGCAAACTGAAAAATAACAAAACGCTGTTTTGTAAAATAAGCATATCGGTTTTGTTGCTGATAGGTTATTTTTCAAAAATCTTCGCACAAGACAATCCTCCTTTGCGAATAGATATTCCTTTGTCGTCCGCCAACAGTTTTGTTTATACGGAATCGTTAAAACAAGACGGATTGCTGCTTTTGACGGACAACAATGACGGCAAATCGTGGACAATAACGCATTATGACACACTTTTACGTACCAAAACAAGCAAAAAAATTGATTTGGGTTACAACTTGAGTTTGCGGCAAACTTTTTTTGACAATACCTATTTTTGTGCGGGGTGGCAACACCAACAGAAAAATACTGATTTCAATACTTTTTTTCTGCTTTACAATATAATAGAAAAAAAAATACAGGTATTTGCGTTAAATATTCCCAACAATGCGACTTTGACAAATCTTGCTTGCAGTGAACAAATCATATTGTTTGAAGTGCAGGAAAACAAAAATCAAAAGACAATGTATCTGTTTGATTGCCGCAAAAATGAATATATGCCATTGTTCGCCGACAGCAGGCAGACAAGTATGCAAACGGCTCATTTTGACACCTTAAATCATTTGCTCAAAGTGGGTTGCCTTGTTTATCAAGACAAACAAACATCATGTCTTTTGGTGGATATTGATTCTTCGGGAAACAAAACAAATGAAACAAGTATTTCTATATCAGATAAATATAAAATACAACAATTTGATTTTCATCAATTTGGTGGAGAGAAAAACAGCATGTTGGTTTACGGAACGTTCTATTCCCAAGAAAAAACAATATTTGCTTCCACAAGTGCAAACGGTCTGTTTGTGATTCCCGTTATCAATGGCCAACCCCAACAAGCCAAATTTATAGATTATCTGCAAATGGAAAAACTGTTTGGAGACAAAAAAAAGGCAGGCAACGCTTCTTTGTATAGTCATCATTTCACGGCTTTTGCCAATGATACCGCCATAGTAACGGTTACGGAATTTTTTGCTCCTGAATATGAACAAGATATACAGACAATGAATATGTATTATGGGGGAACAACCATGCCCGCTATGCGTTTTGTAGGCTTCCGCTATGTGCATGCCGCCATTTTTTATATGGATGTAAACGGCAATTTGAAAACTTGCAATGGATTGAATTTTAATGGTTTACTATTAGGAGATGAGCAAAATATTTTAAATGCTTTTTTAGATGAAGAAGATAAACTATTGGTTTATTTTGCTTACGATGCCAAAGCCTATTCCATTATTTATCAAAAAAACAGGATTGTCCAGCCCATGCAGGCGGAAAATATTGATTTGACTTCCAGAAATGAACTGTTGAGCAAAAACTTGTCTTCTGCTGTCCGCTATTGGTATGACAACTACTTTTTTTATTACGGCTATCAGCGTCTGTTCAAAAAAGGGAACACAAAACGAAATGCTTTCAAGTCTGTGTTTTTTATTTCAAAAATGATATACGACTAATCCAACATCAGATTCATAAAAGGCTTTTGGGGCTGGCTTTTGAACAAAAAATCGCAGAAATCCGAATGCTTAAACGATAGAACATCATTTTGTTTTGGTCCCCAATAGCCATTGTTTTCGGCAATAAAATTGTCATGAAAACAAAACGATGAGGCTTTTGGTTGATGTCGGGCATAAATATCTGCGAGTTGGCGGCAATTTATCACCCTTAACATGCCCCACGAAAAAGATGGGTTTTCAGATGGAGTGCAATTAGGTTCTATAATTTGTATCTTTTCTGTATGATAAAAATGGGCGATGGCTGACAACAATTGTTCTTTATCAAAAATTGAATTATATAAAATATCTTTGATTATCAGTTCTTTACAAAGGCAACAAAATGCCATGGCCACAATTTTGTTATTTTTTCTCAACAAAAAAGGAGTGCCGTTTGACAAATAACAGTCTTGTACGATTGTTCTAAAATCGTCAATTGTTTTTTGTATGCAAAAATTTCTTTTTAAAGTTTGGTTGTTAAAAAAATGATAGGCCTCAAGCAAATTCTTGTCTGTCAATGTTTCCACAGGTAGAGACAATGGTTTTATGTTTGGAGTATATTTTTGATATTCAAAAACTTGTTCAAAATCAAATTGTTTGTAAAACTTGATGGTCGTTTCATTTTGAGGGAACAAAACCGCACAGGCATATCCTTTTTGATAAGCGATGTGGAACGATTGTTTTATCAAATTGCCCATCAAACCTTGCCCTTGAAAAGCGGGCAGGGTATTGGCTCCGGAAATATAATAAACATCAACAAGTTTGTCAAAAAAAGTCATTTTATAGGGTGTCATTTCCATCATGGACACAATTTTTCCGTCATATTCCTGCACCAAGGTGTGTTCCGGATTGTTTTTTTCGGAAAAATAAAAATGGATAAAATCCATAGTGTCTTCAGGAAATGCTATTCTCCAAAGATTTTTAAGTTGTTCCAAATCATTGTCTTGGGCAAATCTTATCATATTTTTTCAGCCGTATATTTTTCCAATATCGCATAGGGGTGATAAGAAAGTTTGGCTTGCCTCAAGCCCATTTCGCCCAAATCGTCTTCGCGATTGATATACTTGTAGTTGGCCAATTCGTGTTCAACAAACAATTTGTTTATCATCGTATAAGCCCCATGAACATCTTTTTTTGCTTTTTCTATATTGACATCAAAAGTATCTTGGTTGATAGGACAGCCCAAAGTAAAGGCAACTATTTCATTGTCAATTTTCAACAAACCGCCTCTCATGCCCAATTCTTCAAAATATCCAAAAGCCTTACGCACGGCCATCGTTTCTTGTTGCAAAGAAACATTGTCTTCTCCGCCCATATTGTTTTCTACCCAAAGAGCGTGCATGGCCAAACATTCTTCAATGTCTTCGGGTTCAATTCTTTTGTATTCATATTGATACAGATGTTCAAACTGATGGATATGATTGCGTTTGGGCTGATATTTTTTCCCCGACAAAGCCACCAAATCTTCACGCAGATAAAGATAATCGGCAAAATCTCTATTGGAGGAAAAGCGAAAACTGTCAGGAAACCATGTTTCCAATTCGGCTTTCATGCTTTCGGTAATATTTCTCATCGCGAAAGGTTTCCCCTCGTGTTTTTGCTCTGCTATCAAATAGTTGATAACGGCTTTTTTGTCGCCGTTGCCGATGGGAAAATTATAAAAAGTCTGTTGCAGGTGCGATTTTAGCACCAGACAGTTGTCTATAACGGCATATTGTGGCATAAACAAAGGTCCCCAAATTATCAAATTGGCAAAACTGAAGTTGCAGATTTGATAAGGGCTTTGAAGAACAAATGATTCTATAGTGTTTTTGTCGTTTAATGTTATCGGTTTGAATAGTATCTGTGAAGACATTATTTCTTTCCAAGATGTTCTTTGTGAAGCAAATCGTTAATTGTTTTTACGGGAGAGAAAGTGCTTAAAGGCACTGCGACAAACACGGTTAGCCAATCGGACATTGCCCCGTTCCAAAGTCCCGGGTTTTCTATGGCTTTCAAGTTCTTGCCGTTCAGACTTTTGGAAGACACAAAGAAACGGTCATAATCAATGTATTGTTCAAAATCGAAAGGCGATCCGTCAAAATGTTTCAAAGAGCAGACAATATCCACAGGGTTGAAGAATTTGGATTGTTCAAAAATTTCTTGTTGTTGGGGATTTTTCAGGTTCATTTCCGAACTTTCCACAATCTGCATGGATTCTACACCTTTTTCGTTTTTTACCCAAAAAGGACCGCCGCCGGGTTCGCCCGTTTGTTTCACTACGCCGCAAATGCGTATGGGTCTGTCCAAAAGACGAAACAAGTGTTGGCGTTTTTCCTCCAATGATAATGTTTGATACGAATTGTCAAACCGTACAAACATTTGTTGCAGCAGTTCTTCGGCTTCTTTGAGGGTTTGAGCCTTGTTGTTTTGTTGCAGTTGTCGCAAAATATCAAAAGTTTTTTCTTGGAAATCAACAAGTAATGACCCTAAAACTTTTTTGTATTTTATGGTGTCCGGTTTTAATTCGTCAAGGGTAACATTATCGATATTTTTGATAAAAGCAATATCCGCATTGAGGTGATTGAGATTTTTTATCAAACTGCCATGTCCGCCGGGACGGAAAACCAACTGCCCATCGTCTGTTCTAAAGGGTTGATTATCATAATCAAAAGCAACAGTATCGGTAGAACTGTCCTGAAAAGAAAAACTTATATCAAATTTAACCTGCAACAGCGATTCATAGGTTTTCAATATTTTCTGTACATGTTTTTGAAAAAGAGCATAATGTTCAGGCGAAACGGTGAAATGGAGGTGTGCTGTTTTGTCTTTGCCACACGCATAAGCCGCAGCCTCTACCAAATGTTCGTCCAAGGCGGTTCTTGTTTGCTCTTCGTAGCGATGAAATGCCAACAAGGCTTTGGGCAATGAGGCATAATTCAAGCCTTTGTTTTCTAACAAAAAAGAAAAAATTGTTTTATAATCTTTATTTTCAAGCAATTGAGAAATGTCCAAATTGCTGGCTTTTAACGCTTCTGCCAAAGATTCAAAAAAAGCAAAAGAAGACAAATTGCCGGCCACCTCCTCTACGGGTGCGGAAAAATCATTATTGTTGAGAAAATTGAACAATGACTTGAACATTCTGCTTGCGGCTCCGGAGGCGGGAACAAATTTTACAATCCGCTTGGACTCCGTTTGCCGGGCATAGTTTTCTTCTTTTCGGGCAAGTTCATCTTCAGATAGCACGAGCAAACCATCGTTTTTCAACACGGGACGAAGCAATTCCACTTGTTTGGTGTGAGCAATGACAGCAATTTGCCGTTGCAAGGCCTCTTTGGTGATGCCATGTTGCTCAATAGCGATTAAATCTTGATTTGTAAACATATTGATTTTTTTATGTTAGAAAAAAACAGTCGGAAACCGATGTTTGCTTTTCAGGCAATTTATTGATAAAATTCTTTCTTAAAAGACTTTAATGTGTTGATTAACAATCCAAGTATAGTCATTGGTCCAACACCTCCCGGCACAGGAGTGATGGCCGATACTTTCTGTTCCACATTTTCATCATGTTTGACATCTCCTTTTAAGGAAAATCCTGATTTTTTGGAGTCGTCTTTCACTCTATGAATGCCCACATCAACAACAACAGCACCTTCTTTTATGTATTCTGCTGTAATCATTTCGCATTGTCCCGTTGCGACAATCAAAATGTCGGCTTGCAGGCAAATTTCTTTCAGATTTTGTGTTTTTGAGTGGCATAAGGTAACGGTGCAATTGGCATTGGGCGTATTTCGGGAAAGAAGAATGCTTGCAGGCGTTCCCACTATATTGCTTCTGCCGACAACAACACAGTGTTTCCCTTTGGTTTCTATATTGGAGCGTTCCAAAAGAATAAGTATTCCCATTGGTGTTGCCGGAATATAAGAGGGTTGTCCCAATACCATTTTCCCGATATTGACCGGATGGAAGCCGTCTACGTCTTTTGCCGGATTGATGGTGGCAATTACGTCATCTACGTTGATATGTTTGGGCAAAGGCAATTGCACGATAACCCCGTCTATTTCGTCATCGTGATTGATAAAATCAATTGTTTTTATCAATTCTTCTTCCGAAACATCTTCGGGCAAACGGTATACAGAAGACATGAACCCGACTTCTGCACATGATTTTTCTTTGTTGGCGACGTATGTTTCGCTGGCTGGGTCGTTGCCCACCAGAATGGCTGCCAAATGCGGAGCCCTGCCGTAATCGGAACGCAATTGTTCCACTTCTGCCGCTATTTCTGCTTTGATGGTGTTGGCTGTATCTTTTCCGTTGATGATTTTCATATACTGATATTATTATTTTCTTATATTGTCCTGTAATTTTTTCATTACGTTTTTGGTCCCTGAAGTAGCCACCATTTTCATTATTTTGCGGGTTTGTTCAAATTGTTTGATCATTCTGTTTATTTCCTGCATATCTTTTCCGCTGCCCTAGGCAATACGTTTGCGGCGGCTGATGTTGATAATATCCGGATTTTCGCGTTCTTCGGGAGTCATGGAGGCTATTATGGTTTCAAAATCTTTAAAGACGTCATCGTCAATATCCATGTCTTTAATCATTTTTCCCATGCCGGGCAACATTCCCATCAGGTTTTTCACGTTGCCCATTTTCTTTATTTGTTGTATTTGGTTCAAAAAGTCATTGAAATTGAATTGGTTTTTTACCAATTTTTTTTGCAGACGTCTGGCTTCCTGTTCATCGTATTGTTCTTGTGCTTTTTCCACAAAACCGACAATATCGCCCATGCCCAAGATACGGTCTGCCATTCTGTCGGGATAAAATTCGGAAAGGTCTTCTATTTTTTCTCCGATACCGATAAATTTGATAGGTTTTTGCACCACATAACGAATGGTAAGAGCGGCACCGCCACGGGTATCGCCGTCCAATTTGGTGAGAATGACACCGTCAAAATCCAATTTGTCATTAAAAGCCTTTGCGGTATTGACAGCATCCTGACCTGTCATGGAATCTACAACAAAAAGAATTTCATGCGGGGAGACGGCTTGTTTGATATTGCCTATCTCTGTCATCATTTCTTCATCGATAGCCAAACGCCCTGCCGTATCTATTATCACAACATTATGACCCATTTCTTTGGCGTATGCGACACCTTTTTTGGCCAAATCCACAGGATTTTTGTTGCCTTCTTCGCTGAAAACATCTACATTGATTTGTCCTCCCAACACTTTCAACTGCTCAATGGCGGCAGGTCTGTAAACGTCTCCGGCTACCAAAAGAACTTTCTTGGCACGTTTGGTTTTCAAATAGTGGGCCAATTTGGCACTGTGCGTGGTCTTGCCCGAACCTTGCAATCCTGACATAAGAATAATGCTCGGATTGGCTTTTATATTCAATTCCGAATGTGAACTGCCCATAAGAGCAACCAATTCATCATGAACAATTTTCACCAACAATTGTCCGGGTGAAACGGCATTGATGACATTCTGACCTATCGCTTTCTGTTTGATGGTGTCAGTTATTTCTTTGGCTATTTTGTAGTTTACATCGGCGTCAAGCAAGGCTTTTCTAATGGCCTTGGTGGTTTCGGCTACGTTAATATCTGTGATATGTCCTTGACCCTTAAGTACTTTGAAGGCTCTTTCGAGATTGTCTGTTAATGATTGGAACATGTATTTCTAATTTATTGTAAAATGAATCTTGCAAAGATAATAAAAAAAACTCAAAATACCAACAATAGATACCCAATCCCTAAAAAATAAAATTTATAAAACATGGACTTGCCCTATTCAGGAAGATTGGCAATGAGGCAATAAATAGGTATTTTTATCATTTTTTGCTTTCTATGTGTACTTGTAGAAAATCATAAGACAAACAACCCCAAAAATTTAAATAATTATTTAATAGGTAAAAAACACAAAACATATTGAAAAAATGATTATTTTTGCATTTTTATTTAGCGTATATTTGTATTAAAAATCAGTAAATAAGGAAAATATAGAGATTGTAACAAAAAAAGGTTGGGAAAAATGACAAAAAACAAACAATTTTGGAATAAAAATTTTGCAAAAAGTGCCGATTTTTGCAAAAAAATGCCGTTTTTCGCCATTGAAAAACGTAAGTGCTTGATTGATTCTCTCTCTCTCTCTCTC
>JAFZUH010000277.1 GCA_017618435.1 Bacteroidales bacterium
TTGTTGTTTTTATTGTTGTACATTATTACACCGACCTCAAACAAATAGATGTCAAACACTTGTCTTTAAACATATTGGCAATAATATTATTTTCATTGTTCGGACTATTGCTGTTTATTGGAGGTTTTCGCTCCAAAGCAGGTCTTACCGTTATTTCAGGGTTGATTATCAGCATTATTTCATTGTTTTTCATTTACCAGAACTACAATGGCGTATGGTTGGATTTGAATATGGCTGTTTACATATTCCCGTTTTCAGTGGGCATATATTTTTTAGCCAACGGCAATAAATAAACCCCGACAGCATTACCGCACTTAAGGTTTTCAATATGATTTTCTGGCAATTGTTCATTACATTTTTTCATATTGGTTTTTTTACCATTGGCGGAGGCTATGTAATGATTCCATTGATAGAAAAAGAAGTGGTTGACAAACACAAATGGCTAGATAACCAAACATTTATAGACATGTTGGCCTTGGCACAAAGTGTGCCGGGCATTATGGCTGTCAATACGGCTATATTTGTGGGCTATCACCGCAAAGGCATTTTAGGAGCATTGTGTTGCTTGCTGGGTTGCGTGTTGCCTTCGTTTATTGTCATTTTAGCGATAGCGATATGCTTCTCGCAAATAAAAGGCAATCAGCATATTGAGCATATATTCCAAGGCATACGGCCTGCAGTGGTTGCCTTGATGGTTTATAGCGTATGGAGCATGATAAAGAAAATACCTCAAAAATGGGTAAATTATACCATTATCGTTGTCGTTACCTTGATTCTCGTTTTCTTGCCCATCTCCCCCATTTGGCTTATTTTAGTTGCTGCATTTTTAGGCTTATTAATGGGCATTCGCCAAGAAAAACACTAAAATTATGGATATTTACATAGATTTGTTTTTGTGTTTTTTTAAAATCGGATTGTTCGCCTTTGGAGGCGGTTATGCGGTTATTTCGCTCATACAACACGATATTGTTGAAGTAAATGGCTGGCTTTCAGCCAAAGAGTTCACCGATATTGTTGCCATTTCACAAACCACACCGGGACCTATCGGTGTAAACGCAGCCACATACGTGGGCTATACCGCCACAGGGTCGGCTATCGGGGCTTTTGTCGCCACCTTCGCCATGCTATTGCCCTCAATTATACTTATGCTCATTATTTGCTATTTCTTCGGAAAATTTCATCAGAACAAATATATTGAATATTGTTTTTTAGGCCTACGTCCTGCCATTATCGGTTTGATTGCCGCCGTTTGTCTGCAATTGACAAACAAAGAAAACTTTATTGATTACAAAAGTGCCGTTATCTTTTTGGTGGTTTTATTGGCCTCAAAAAAAGTACACCCCATTTGGCTCATTCTCGGCTCCGGACTTGCCGGCTGGCTGTTGTATTCCTTTTAGCGGAAATGACAAAAAAAGGGCGGAAAAGTTTTTCCCGCCCATAAAATATATTGTCTTTGTTATTAAATTTTTACAAAACGGTAATAATATACAGCGGATTGACGGGAAGATATTTTTAACAGATAAATCCCTTTTGCCAAATTGTCAATATATATCCTGCCATTTTCAAAAGTAATATCCTTTATTTCACGACCGTACATATCATAAATATTAATATTTTCAATTTCCGATACACTCTCTACGTTTAGTTCTTTTTGTGCAGGATTGGGGTAAATGTTTACAGATCGTACGCTGTTTGTTGCAATATACAAAGGATTAACGGTAATGCAATAGGTGGGAGTTTGGGCGGTAAAGCGACAGCCCTTTACATCGATTATGGTAGCCGTGTAAGAGGTGGAGACTTCGGGTTTTGCCCAAAAACCAGAGACTAAATTGCTATCATTTAAACCAATTGTAGGTGTCCATGAATAAACAATATTGCCCCAACCCCCTCCAATATTGGCACCTTTATCCAAATAAACCGAATCGTCTTGGGAGATGGTGTATTTGTAGCAATCCGACATGGTGGTATTGAAATAAGAGGTGGTTAAGGTAACCGTATCAAAACATTCTGTACCAATAGCATCTGTTACTTTAAGAAAAAATGTAACCGAATCCAATTGCCCTCCATATTTCAATATAGGATTGGCTTTGGTGGTATCATCAAGCAATGCAGAAGCATATAAAATATGTTGTGAAACATATTCCATAGGATTCATACTCCATTGATAAACATAGGGTTCAACTCCCCCTATTGCAGTTGGATTGCTTCCAAATTGAACAGAAGAATCGGCTGTACAACGGTGTTTGTTGTCGCCGGCATTGATAACAAGTTGAGCATGCAGTATTTGGGATATTAACAATAATACAATCACTAAAAATTTAATTTTCATAATTTTCTATATTTTATAGTTAATAAATAACTATTGTTTTTGATCTTTATTCAAAATTTTACGGAAATAAACCCTTCCTAATGAATTTGAGATAATTAGATTTACAGAAATTGCATTATCAGCGTTGTATTTTATTGTAAACTGATTGGTTGCTACAGAATTGGAAGATTAAATATCTGGCATTTTATTTTCATAATCCAATATATTTTTTGTTAAACAAAATAGGTTGATTTATTTTCGGGTAAATTTTCCAAAAACATAGATAACGGACAACGTTATATCCATCTCGATGTAACATAATTAAATTAAA
>JAFZUH010000278.1 GCA_017618435.1 Bacteroidales bacterium
ACATCGTAATATCCGTCAATAAAATCCATCATGATTTTTTCCAACACATCACCATTCATTTGCCCATGAGCCACAACAACTCTTTTGTCGGGAAAATGATTTTGTATCAGAGCCGCAATTTCAGCAATATTTTGTATTCTGTTGTGAACGACAAACACTTGCCCACCTCTATACAACTCATATTCAACAGCCTTAAAAACAGTCTGTTCGTTAAAAGTTTGCACCGAAGTTTCTATCGGATAACGATTCAAGGGAGGTGTTCTCATTATAGAAATATCTCTTGCTCCCATCAAAGAAAATTGCAAAGTTCTCGGAATAGGAGTTGCTGTCATTGTCAAAGTGTCCACATTCACTTTTAATGTTCTCAGTTTTTCTTTGGATCCGACACCGAATTTTTGTTCTTCATCAACAATAAGCAAACCCAAATCTTTAAAAACCACATCTTTGCCGAGCAATTTGTGCGTACCGATAATTATATCCAATCTGCCTTCTTGCAGGGCTTTCAACGTTTCTTTTTGTTGTTTTGCCGATTTGAACCTATTGATATAATCCACACTGCAAGGCAAATTGGCCAACCTATCACGGAAAGTGTTATAGTGCTGCAGGGCCAAAACCGTTGTCGGCACCAAAACAGCCACTTGTTTGCTGTCGCAAACCGCCTTAAATGCAGCACGAATCGCTATTTCCGTTTTTCCGAAGCCGACATCACCGCATATCAGTCTATCCATGGGGAAATTGGCTTCCATATCCGCTTTTACCTCTTTGGTCGCCTTTAATTGGTCCGGAGTATCTTCATAAACAAAAGAGGCTTCCAGTGTCGTTTGCATATAATTATCGGGAGAAAAAGCAAAACCTTGTGCAGCCTTGCGTTCGGCATATAATTTTGCCAAATCAAAAACCAATTGCTTTACTTTTGTTTTTGTTTTCTCTTTTATTTTCTGCCAACTATTGCTTCCCAAACGTGTCAATGTCGGTTCAACGCCGTCTTTACCACTATATTTGGCAATTTTATACAAAGAATGGATACTTACATATAAAATATCGTTATTTTTATAAATAATTTTTATGGCTTCCTGTTTTTTCCCTTGTATTTCAATCTTTTCCAAACCGGCATATTGCCCTATACCGTGGTCTATATGGGTGATATAATCCCCTTCTTTCAAGTCGTACAACTCTTTCAAAGTCAACGATTCCGACTTTTTATACTTATCTTCTATTTTATACCGATAATAACGATTAAAAACCTGATGATCAGTATAAAATGCTATTTTTGTATCTTGGTCAACAAAACCTTCATGCAAGGGGAAATTGACATATTTCACCATTTGATTTTCAAATACATTTTTTTCTTCTGCCGTATAAATATCATATTGAGCATCAGTTTCTATCAAATCTCTGATGATATTCCTCATTCTCATTGACTGATTTTCATTGGCGGAACTGAAAATGACAAGAAAACCCGCTTGATAATATGAAATCCAATTATCCAACAGCATTTTAAATTGCTTATTGACAGATATTTGAGATGTAATTTGAAAAGACAATTCAAAATCAGAGGCAGCATAAGCGTTTTTCCCGAACTCCAACAAAGCAAAATCCAGTATTTTTCTTCTAAAATAGGTAATATCTATATATCTGTTATTATTTTCAACGGAAGATATTTCTGTTTCCAAACATCTCGCTATCTCGTGTTCACAAACCGCAATATCGTCAGCCCAAATAATGGTATTTTTCGGCAAAAGTGCAAAAAAATCTGTTCGGGCTTGCTGTTCTCCCGATTTAGAAAATACATCAGGAGAAATGATAATTTCCTCTATTTTTTGTTGGGTTAATTGTGTTTCAATGTCAAACAATCGCAATGATTGAATTTTATCTCCATCAAATTCAATTCTGACAGGATTTTCGTGAGCATAGGTAAACACATCTATCAATCCCCCTCTTAATGTATATTGCCCCGGGCGGACTACAAAATCAGCATATTCAAATTCAAAATCAGACAATTGTTCCAAAACGGTATCCATAGAACAAATTTCGCCAACTTTTACTAATAATTGTGCTTTTTCTGTATCTCGATTGTCAATAATGGTTTCACAAACGGCTTCCATATAGGAAACTATCAATAAGGGTTGGATACATTGTATTTTAATTAAAACATTGTTTCTCAATAAATTATTATAATAATCTATTTTATTTGACTGATGTTTGTCATCAGCATAAAACAGCACTTTTTTATCCTGAATATCAATATTTTGTTCTTGAAATATTTGTTCCAAATCAGAAAACAGCAGAGATGCCTTTTCTTTATCGGGTAACAGGCATAAATGAGTAGCATTGGTTTTTGAAAACATGGCAGCCACACAAAAACTTAATCCTCCCCCTTGTAAGCCTGATAACTTGGCATGCAAAAAAGGCTTTTTTGACAAAGCCTCTTGTAAAAGATGCAAGTTGTCGTTTTCTTTATAGACTTGTAATATTTCTTCAATTTTCATCTAAACTATTGTTTTCAAAATGATTGATTATCGGAACAAAGGTATTTGTATCAAAAAAAGCGGCAAATTGCATACTCTGATATTGTTTACCATTGACAGAAAAAATATCTGTCTGCACAGCATCATTAAACAAATGCCAGAGCATTTCTGTACAATAAAAAGCACTTGTATCTTCAAAATCAAACTGATTGTCAAAAGGAATTTTGCGTTGTAAATACGTTTCGGCTTGTCGGGTTAAATGTTGTGCCAAATCTTCGTTTGCTACAATTAAACGATGACGTAGTACAATAATGGTATTTTGTTTGGCATCTCTCACAAATACAGATAATTTGTCTTTCTGCATACCATCTGTTTCAGACAAGGCGTTTGAAACGGTATGGATAACAGAAAACGAGCCATCTTTCTCTTGTACGACTATTCCGCAATGCGAAACAGGATACTTGTCTTTGGATATTTTCGCTATTACATCACTAATTACACCAAAACCATGTCGCAAAATAACATCACCAGAATTCAATCGCTGTATTTCTTCTGAAGAAAGCACATCGGGTACATTTTTTTTATAATGAAAAGTGCGACCGCAAGCACTCAATATTATAATCATAAAAAACAACAAAATGTTTTTCATATTCATTAAAAATGGCTGTCTGAAAAACCAAACAGCCATGTGTTATTTTATTTATAGTTTAAGTATATATTAGTTTTCTTCGGATTCATCTTCTATTGGGAAATCACCCTCAAATTCTTCCTGTGCAACCTCCTCATCCGAATCTGTTTCTGTTGGCCAATTTTCATCTTTTCCCGTATCAACCAACCATTGATTATCCACTTTTTTCAAAGTAAGACTACCTTGTTCAACAATACTTTCATTGTTTTCATTTCTAACGAGGTCACAAGTACAAACGGCAATTGTTTTATCTTCATTGTATTCCACTTGAATATTATCAACTTCCACTTTTATTTTTTCCAACCCTTCACCATTAGTCTGAGACAATATTTTTTGTATTGTCTGATAATACTCTTTCTTTTCAGGAGTTACATACTTTTGAATATTTTCAAAATCGTTGTTAAAATAACATTCATAGTAACTCTTTACAACTTCTTCCGGAGAAGCGGTCTTTTTACAAGACACACATACCAAAGCAATAACTGCCGTAAATAACAAAATCTTTTTCATTTTTCTTATTTTTTTAAATTAAAATGCTATTGAACGATTATCTTCTATTTTCACCATTTTTTGCAAAGTGGTATTCAAACTTCTTTGAACACGATTGTTGAACATCATTTCGCGTTGTTCTGCCATCATTTGTTTTTGAGCGTTCAAATCTTCTTCACCAATTGTTTTTGAAGAATTGTCAATTTTCGTTACCTTAATCAAGTAAACCCCCATTTCTCCATCAGCAACAAATTGATAATTGGCTTTTTGTCCGAACAAATTACCTATTATTTTTTGTTCCGGTCCATAATGTGAGAAATTATAATCTGCAAAAGAAGTTTGGATTCCTTTTTGTGCTTCCACTGCATATTTTTCAGCGATAGCCGACAATGTCATGCCTGCTTTCATGTCTTTTGTGAGCATATCACGCAAGATTGCTGCCTTTTTATCACGTTTTGCCATTGTTTCAGCATAACTTCTTATTTGTTCCTGTTCCAAAGACATATATCCTTTCGGATAAATACCCTTGAGAGCCACAACAATAAACATATCTTCCAAAGCATATACATTTGAAATATCCCCTTGTTTGGTTTTGGAATCATATATCCATCTTACAATTTCTCTGCCATTAACAGTCATACCCGGCAAATTGAAAGTCATCGGTTCAACTCTTTCGAAAGAACGTTTGTTTAAGTTTTTGTCTACAACAGCCTTGTCAAAATCTGCCAAAGATGCCAAACCATTGACAAAAGTATGTGCTTGGCTTTCCAAATTATCTATAGATTCTTGAGAGGCGGCAATTTCTTTTTTACCAATAGCAACCTGTATTTTGCGTACCGGTGTTGATTGGCTTTCACATTTTACCACCAAAGTATAACCATACATTGGTACATCAAAAGTGAAAACATCACCCACTTTACCTTTCATAATAGAATCAAACATGTATTGCGTAGCGGGTTCACCGTCTATCAAATCCATACGACCGGAATCCTGTTGTTGAGCCATAGGATAATCGGAAAACATTTCTGATACCGCATTAAAATCAGCCATTGTTTTAGCAGCAGTAATCGCACTGTCCAATTTGGCCTCATATTCCGCTTTGGTACGGGTTATTTGTTGGTTTTTGTCTGTTGTGATAACAAAAGAAGCCACCGATAACGTATCAGGACGCATGCGGGCATTCAACAATTTTGCAAATGTCCAATAATCTCCATCAACAAAAGGAGGTACCAATGCACCCTCTTGTGCATTAAACAACATTGTATCTATGGCCGGTTGCAATTCACCTTGTTTAAAATAAGTACTGTCAAAACGAGATAAAGGCATTCTGTTTACAAAATCTTGAGGACGTTCACTTGCAGCAAATTCCTCATACATTTTCATCACCTCATTTTCTATATTCTGCAAATCCGTCATAGTGGGTTCTATTTTAAAGATAACATATTCCACTTCGCGATATTCTTTATCTTGTACAAAGCGATATTTGTTTTCGTTATACCATTTTTCTATGTCTGCTTCGGTAACTTTTATTTTATCATCACTGACAAATTCATTGCTATAAGGCACTTGAAGCACATCAATGGTAGCCGTAAGATTATTTTCCGCTTCTTCTTTTTGTACAAATGCTGTCGGCATATAGAAAGATTTGGTAATTAAATTGACATATTTATTGGTAGCGATTTCTCTTTCTATATAATGTTCCAACTCCATATAACGACTTCTGACCGTACTGTCATATTGGTCCATATTATCCAAAAATTGATTGGCTAACTGCATATTATAAGATGTGCCGTCAGAGAAGAAAGTTTGAGCATATTCATGTGCATTGGGACCGGAAACCGCACCTCTTAACTCTTCTGCCGTAACTGTTATGCCAAGATAATCGGATTGTTCTGCTATCAAAACAGAATCTACCAACTGATTATACAACGCTGTTCCCACCTCATAATCTTCTTGTTGGGAAAGTGTTTGCTGACCAGAATTAATTCTGTAACGCTCTTTCATTTCCTCCAATTGAGTTACATATTCATTATATGAAATATTACTCTTACTTATTCTGAGAAATTTGTCATACAAAGTATTTGATCTTCTTTTAGAGAAATCCCCTAAAATAAATGCTAATAATGCAACTGCTACAACGATAAGCAAAATTGTTGAATGTTTTCTAATGGAACCTATTGCTGCCATAATATTTATTCGTTTTTTATGAATTAAAATTTAACACAATTTGCAAAAGTAATAAAAAAATCAATACGTATCTTAAAAAAGAAATTATTTTATTCGTGAAATATTAATTTTTCTGTATTTTTACAAAAGAAAATTTTACTACCTTTGCAATTATTAATAAAAAATAAAGAAACGGAAAATGAAAATATTAGTTTTAAATTGTGGTAGTTCATCTATCAAATACCAATTGATAGATATGGCAAATGACGCCGAAGTAATGGCAAAAGGATTAATGGAAAGAGTCGGTTTGGAAATGGGTGAATTTACCCACAAGGCCAAAGGTAAAGACAAATATTACACTCAAGTACCTATACCTTCACATGCAGCAGGTATCGAATTGTTATTACAAACCCTCACCAGCAAAGAATTAGGCGTTATTTCCGATTTGAATGAAATAGGTGCTTGCGGACATCGTGTTCCTCATGGCGGGGAATATTTCAAAACAAGTATGATTCTTGAAGATGAACAAATTGCAGAAATCGAAAAATTATGCACTTTGGCTCCTTTGCACAACCCCGGCAGCCTTGTCGGCATTAGAACAATGAAAAAATTGTTGCCAAATGTAAAGCATGTCGGTGTATTTGACACATCATTCCACCAAACCATGCCCGCTAAGGCTTATTTATATGCTCTCCCTTATGAATATTATACCAATGACAGAATACGCCGCTACGGATTTCACGGAACAAGCCATAAATATGTGGCTCCCAAAGCTGCCAATATGCTCGGTATGGATTGGAAAGACAAAAAAATTATTGTCTGCCATTTAGGTAGCGGTGCTTCTATTTGTGCCGTTGACCATGGTAAATCAGTAGATACCTCTATGGGATTTACCCCCGTTGAAGGCTTGATAATGGGAACACGTTGCGGTGATTTGGACCTTGGTGCTTTGTTGTTTATCGGTGAAAAAGAAAATTTGACTTTCAAACAATTAAATGACTTAATCAATAAAAAATCAGGGTTGAGCGGTATTTCTGGCGGCAAATCAGACATGAGAGACATTCGTGCAGGCAGAGATGCAGGCGATGAACGTTGCACCCATGCTTTCAATATGTTCGCTTATCGCGTAAAGAAATATATCGGGGCTTATGTGGCTGCTATGAATGGCGTGGACATTATTGCTATGACAGGCGGAATAGGTGAAAACGCTTGGTTTATGAGAGAACCTATTTTGGAAAACATGGAATATCTCGGCATAAAATTGGACAAACAAGCCAATGAAAAGTTTGCAGGTTGTGATGGTATTATCTCTGCTGAAGACAGCAAAGTAAAAGTGCTTTCCGTTACGACAAACGAAGAATTGGTAATTGCTCAAGACACATACGCCTTGGCAACCAAATAAAAGAATCATCTTTGTATTTCATAGTAAGAAGGGGCTGTTATATATAACAGTCCTTTCTTTTTTTTGTATTTATCAGGTAATCGGAAAAGCCGAAACAAATCCCAGCCAATAAACCGCTATTTTGACCTGTTTTCTTATACAAAAAAAAGGCAGCACTATGGCTGCCTGCGTATTATATGACAACTTAAACTTACTTTTCTATCGTCATTTTCCTAACTATTCGCTGACCTTTATATGTCATGGTGTAGAAGTATATGCCTGAGGCCATGCTTTCGGTATTGAACTCAATACGATTGTCTCCACTCATTGCATTTACTTCTTCTGTGTAGAGTATTTGCCCCGTAACGGTCATAATATTGAACATTACCTTACCGTCTTCCGGAATTGTGTAGTTTACACTTGTTTTTCCGTTTGCCGGGTTAGGAATATTTTGACTCATACTTATGCTGTTTGCATTCACATTGCCGATGCCCAATTCTGTACATTTGGTTACAGGTGCTGCGGTATCGTTGTGAGGATTGATGTCAATATTTCCAACAAGATAAGCATTCACCGTGAAACTTGCTACTGAAGGAACGGTAAATGGAGCGAATTCCAACTCTTCGGCATCGTCTGCATATATCGTGTTGATGGTTTCTGTCCAATCAGCCAACAAACTACCGTTTTTGTCCACAATTTCTGCATGAACAACAACATTGTTTGCATCATCAATCGGGTTTTTGTTGCTAACTTTTACTTTCACGCTGAATCTGTCCCCGACTTTATAGCAAGTGCCATCGTTTACCGGAGACAAAATGCCATCAACAGCCAAGTCATTCAAATCTATACATTCATTAATAACAGACTGGAATGTCTTGGTTGCGTTACACATAGGATAAACCGTTACAGAGACATTGTATTGCTCATCATTTGGAACGGTATAGTCATTTTTGAAAGTATAACTAATACTTGCACCTGCTCTCAAAACACCCGATATTGTGTCCCGCATAGTTTCGACTACACTACCGCTTGAATTGGAAACTTCCAGTAGCAAAACCAAATCTTCCATGTCTATATTACCTACGTTGTTGATATCCACATCTTGTGCAATTTTGGCACCTACTATCACACAACTTGATGAGGTGGTTGCTTTTTTGGCAACAACTGTCAAACTTGGATTGATAACCAAAGTACGATATACGGTATCATCTACCAAAATATTGTCTATAGTCGGTGAGATGTACGCTTTGATATTGTAAGAACCTTGAGCAAAGTTGAAACTATTGCTTACCACCAAGGTGTCTACTTCCAAACCTGCCAAAATACCACTATTCAACGGATAAGTATAAGTTGCCGTTATTGAACCTGAAACTTCCACTATTACCGATGTCGGAGTATTGGCAAAATTGATAGCCTGAGAAGTTGCATTCGACAATTCAATACCCAAAGTGCCATTGGCCTGAGTACATGCATCTATATTTGGTGTTACAACATTTGTAAGGGCAATATTAGACACTGCATTGATAGCAATTCTGTCTATATATTGTTTGCCTCCGCCATAGCTCAAACCTTCAAACGAAATGACAACACAAGTTGAATCAGTATATGGAGACAAATCTATAGAATACTTTTTCCATGTCGGAACTGTAATCGTTGCATCATAACGTTTCAAGTTCAACAACAATCTGAAAGTGTTTCCGCCGTCAAACGAAATTTTAACGTCTGTCTGGTCATTGAAGGTTGCATTGCTTGTATCGTGTGCATACCAGAACTCAAAGGTCGGTTGATTGGCTTTGTACAATTCTATTGGAGCAGTACTCAATCGGCTCATAGAACCTAATGGTCCGCCGAAACCTATCTTACCTGTTCCATATACAGGGTCAATATAACCGATATTGCCACCGATTTCTATAGTCCAAGCATCAACACCCTGTAGCGTATCTATTGTCATATCTGCCAATGGAGTCAAGGTAGAAAAGTCTTCATCGTATGGCAATGCAGTTCTTGTTGTTCTGTAAACTGCTCTTAAGGTATCGTTGCTATAAGTGGTATCCGCTGCACAGGTCAGGAATGCCGTAATGTAATAATCGCCTGCAATACCTACCGGCAACATTTGGGTAATTTCAAAAGTATCCGTTTCGTATGGTAAAATAGAACCTGTTGAAATTATCGTGTCTTTTGTGCATGTATCCATACCTGACATTTGTACCGTCAATTTCAATGGCATTGTAGCAAAGTTGACAATAATACCACTTTGACTTTTTACAGCCACTTTTGCAGATGTATAGTCAGGAGAACACAAATTGTCGGAATGTGAAGGTGCTATGATTTTCACCATTTCAAAATCCACATTGTTGGAGGTTGGAGCGGAATAACAACCCATAGCGGTGATATAATCTCTCTGTACGCCATTTATATCATTCGGATATTGCGGGTCTCTCAAACATGTCAGACCATTGGCATCAACCAAAGCCATACTACGAACAGGCACATTAACACTATCTACAAACGACGGCATCATAATTACAGAAGATGCATCCTGATGTGTCGTTGTTTGAATTGCACTCAACGAAGTTTTATTTGCTCCTATATAGGCTTTGTTTGTTCCCTGTGTATAGTAGTTGTTGTAATCACTAAACCAATTGGTTGTATTGTCTACATAAATAGGATATGCTGATGTTGAATTTAAGGTCATTACTATATTATTGTCGGTACAAGTGAAAAGACCTTGTTTGTTATATGAATACAAACCTCTTGCAGAACTTGTTGTATTCATATAAATGGAATTGAACATCACATTTACTTGTTTGGAATAGGAGAAATACATACCGTATGGAGTAGAAGTTCCCTTAAGAATAACTTCGTTATTGACATAGTTTACGTCACCTGTTGTCAAATGTGTATTGACATAATAACTATACATACCATATCCTGACGCTAAGGTCTTTGCTATAGAGATAATTCTATTGTTACGAACTTGAGGATTTACATAATAGAATCTCGCACCACACCATGTTGTATTTGCTGTAGCATCTGTTTTAACAATATTGTTATCAAAGGTCATATCTCCATAGTAGAACCAAGCTCCATAGTTGTATTGTCCCTCAAACAGGTTGCTGTCAACTGTCATAGTACCATAATAGTTCGTACTTGTTCCACGTCCGATATACATATAAATACCGGCACAACCGCCCTTGAAGTAACTGTTGCGGACAACAATATCTCTTGCAACCGTACTGTTGCTTGCTTTGTAAATACCGCTATTGGCTACAGTACCGTCACTTGATTTGCCTTCAAATATACAGTTGGAAACCACAATAGTGGTACATGCTCCCGTAAAGGCAATACCGCTTGTTGCTCCAGTTGCTTGAACATTTATATGCAAACTGTCAAAAGCAAGGTTCTTTTGATCTTTTAAGGTAATAGCCACTCCTGATGTCGGACGGAAGATTACGGGCTGTGGATTGTTGTAATCTTTTGTAAAGGTCAACATACAAGTGTCTTGTCCCGGCAATACCGTAGTTAAAACAAAATTATCTGTATATACACCCGGAGCCAAAACAAGGTTTACATTTCCACGCATACCGCATTGTCTTATCCTGCTCATGGCATCATCTATGCTGGCAAAATCTCCATTATTGGCATCAACAGTATAAGAACCGTTGAGAGCAGAATCGCACAAGAAATATTTTAAAATCAAAGTATCATTGGATACAACGGAATCTTTTCCTCCGTTGTTCACATCTGAAATCCAAAATACAAATTCTTGGTTGATATAACCACCTGCTATAGTAATAGCGGCAGGAGCAACAACTGTATCTTTGTCAAATGAAGACAAATTGCCTGTCCATGAGAACGGTTGTTGTTGAACGCCATTGTATGTCCAATCTATTCTGGCAGAAGTAATCGGGACACCACCCACATTGTGTATTTCCAATTCAGGAACAACATTATCGCCTACATGAACGGAATCTTTGTTCAAATTGAATACATCTGACAAAGTCAAATCTATATTTGCACATGCTGCCGTATAAGCACCCATCAATGTTCTGCCATAACGAGGTTGTCCGGTTATATCAACAGGAACGCTTGATATTCTTTCACAATAAAAATCATTTGTATCCAATACTTTTAAGGATAATGTACTGTCTGCATAAACAGGTTTGATAGAAACAGAATGTTTGTCAGAAGTTACTACTGACTGCCAATCTGATACTAAATCACGGGCAGCACCACCGGCATAACCGACATGAACGGTACCATAGATATTATTGTAATCTATATCCAAATCAGCATTTGGTCCGAATGTTGCATCGGATTGAGCAACATAAATAGGATAAGCCTCACCTTCGGTTTCAACGTTGTTGTTGCGAACAATACCTGTTGTTCCCGAAAGGAGATAAATACCATAACCTGTACCCGTTCTATTGTAAGTCTTGATAGAATTGTGCGAAATATTAACATTCTTAGCTGCAGAAACTGAACAAGTTATTGCTCTACAATTTGCACCGTTTGATTTCACATAAATTTCATTATTTACAATTTCCGGAATAGTATTTGTCGGATTGGACGGATACAAATACAAGCCATAAGCGTCAGTTGTAGCCATATCTGACATCCACAATTTGTTACCATTAATATGATATTGTGCTGTAGCTCCCAAATAAATGAAAGAACCGACACCGATAGAATGAACACCAAAATATTTTTCCAAACGAGGACAACTGTCTGCACTCACTTCATTGTTTTCTATAAAGAATGATTTTGAAGAATTGGCAACAGAAGGACAAACACCATGTATTTCAGTATAAGCCCCTTTGACATTTATCTTATTGTGAGAAATATTTGCATTTCTTATTGTTTGAGTATAAATACCATAGAATGGAGCCGCAACTTCACTGTTTGCGATTATTTGATTATTGCTTACCACAAACTCTGTAGAATCCAAATACATACCGACAATGGCTGCTGCCGCTTTCTTTTTAGGCATTGTAATTATATTGTTGGTTATATTTGCTTGACCGTGTGATGCTATTATGGAAAAATGGTTGATAGTACTAACAGCACCCTCTATACCTATTATGGTATTACTATCTATAATAATGGTTGCCGAATCTGTTTCAATATTGGAACGGTTGGCTCCATAGAATGTATTTCCTTTAACTTCTATGGTACTGTTTTTACCATTCAAATAAAGACCTTGATATGCTCCATGAAGTTCATTTCTATAAATTCTCACATTGGACAAGGTTATTGTAGCCGGTGAACAGATACAACCGTTGCCTCCTGCCATATTAGCATCTTTGGATTGCGTATTGGTAAGAATACAATCGCTTACCTCTATATCTTCCACATCGGAAGAGAAGTTGATACACATGTATGCTCTATTTGTTGTAAATGACAATTTGGAAAAAGTCAAATGAGCCACATCACCCACGTAATTTTCTCCACTTATCAGCACATCTGCCGCATTGCCTGAATAAGAGGTTATCAAAACTCTGTTGGTATCACTTGCTCCCAAAATAGGTTTGGTGATACTAACTGCACTTTCGTTTGAATTTTTCAATTCTATCACTACTGTTGAATCTATACCGCATTCAGTCAATGCCAATATTGCTTCTCCCAAATTAAGAAAATCTGCATTGGGATCCACTGCATCTACCAAATAAGTGCCACGCATTGTCGGAACACACGAATAAATGCGTATTGTTGCAGTATCGTTGCTTGGTCTGTCATCTACAGCAAGCCCATTGGCACTATCAGCAATTACAGTTAAATTGATAAAACCGCTTGTCGGGACAAAACTACCGATTGTAATATCAGCACTTGATCTCTGTGGTGCCAAATTACCTGTCCATGCAAACGGAGGTTGCAAAACACCGTCTATCATCCAATTCAATGTAAGACTGGTTATATTGGTTGCACCTGCATTGTATATTCTCACTTTTACAGGGGTATTTACTCCCGATATGGCACCTGTTGCTACCGGTGCAGTAATGGCCATTAAAGCAACATCGGTATTTGGTGTTTCTATATGGTATGCACCTTTGGCGGTGAGCGTACCTCTGTTCACTCCCTCAATATCGGTTGGAACACTTGCTTGTGTAGGACAAGACAAATCGGTATAATCCAACAATTTTGCACTTGTGTTTTCGTCTAAGAATACCGGTGATACCGATACTGTACGATTATCGGTTTGTGTTATGGCTTTTAATGCTCCTAATGAATCAACATCAACACTATCCATAAAGGCAATGTGTCCTGATGTACTATAATAGTTGTTATAGTTGCTGTTCATAGCCGAAGATGCCAATACATATAACGGATAATCATTTGCAGAGGATTTCAATACGATATTGTTATTCAATACGTTCACCATATTGGGCAACATTACCATATCAAAGAACAATCCGTAAGATGCAGAACGCCCTATCTTTAATACAGAATTGTTTATAATGTCCACATAAGATACATTGCTTACATATATACCTTGACCATCAGACATTAGTATTTCATTGTTGGCAACCAAACCATTGTTTTCTCTTGCCGCATTTGCCGCATTGAAAGAAATAAGTTTGATAGCGGCAGAACCTTTTGCCGAATTGGTTTTATTGGCAATTATTCTTCCTGTACCATCTTTAATATAAATTGCAGTGCTTGCAAGAGGACTGATAGTTGAACTGTTGCGTTGTACAAACCTGTTGCCTTCTATATTAATATGAGAAGCTCCGTTGAAACGCAAACCGTAAATATCATAATTTACTATTCTATTATTTACAAAACTTATATTATCTCCTTTTGCAGCAGAGGTCATGAAAACACTATGCGAACCTCCTGACAACAAACAATCATGAACACGCAAATTGCTTACTGCAAAATTGGAATAAATAACATCAAATCTTACGGAATCTTCAATAATTGCACTTAATTGCAAACCTGCCAAAATACAATTGTCAAATTCAATGTTGTTACATGCTTTGGAGAATGATACAGCGGTAGAGGTGTTGTAAGTAGTTCCGCCATCGCCTCTGTTTGCCATAATTGTCAGGTTTTTGAATACAACATTATCCATACCGATATATACTGTACCTATACCGAGATAAGTTGTAGTCGCATCGTCAGAACGAAGTATTTTGACATTTGCTCTGGTGCCGGAAACAGATATAAAGAACAAAGTATCTTGTGCAGTCATACCTTTTAATGTATGAGGCAAAGCAATATCTTCTATATATGTACCGTCATCGTATGCAATGGTAATATTGCCCTGTGCACCGCAATAGTCTATTCTGTCCAATGCCGCCATTGCCGTTGTAAAGGTTCTGGAAGGACCTACATAAACAGTATCTTTGTATATGCCCGGACAAATATAGGTATTGCCTGAAGATATGGTATCATTGGATTGGTCGTCATCTCTGCCGCCGTTTACGGTATTTAACCAAGCCACGAAAGAATTATCCATACCTGCCACGTAGGTAATTGTACCCAATGTTACCGTTACGGAAGAATCCACCGGCAAGTTGCCTGCCCAATTGTAATTTTGCTGAACACCATTGAACGCCCATGTCATATTTATAGTCGAAACAGGGGTTACACCTTGATTGTAAAGCGTAACTTTAATATCAGATTGTGCTCCGCCGAAAGAGTCTGCCGACCAGCCTTGTATTTCAGTAATAGCAGCATCCAAATTGGTTATCGGTTTGCTATAAGCCCCTCTGTAAGTGGAGAGCAAACGCACCAAGTCGTTTTTGTCTCTTCTGACACTGGCTCTACGAGGGCATTCCAAACCTGCAAAACTATTCAAATCTCGCAATTCCAAACTATTGGTTGTATCTTTCCATGTCGGAAGTATTCTTGTTGGCCGTTCTTCTGTAGGAACGGAACTTTTCCATGCATCTTCAGTGGTCTTATTGGCACCGACATAACCCCAATAGGTACCCTGTGACCATTGGTTGTTATTGGCCATATCCACCCTGCTTATTGTACCATTAATATAAATAGGATATGCAGAAGTGTAATACATAACAACATTGTTATTGCGAATAGTAAATTGGGAATTGGCATCATTATGT
This sequence comes from Bacteroidales bacterium, assembly GCA_017618435.1. GTDB lineage: Bacteria > Bacteroidota > Bacteroidia > Bacteroidales > WCHB1-69 > UBA1205. Next base: position 15,262 of record JAFZUH010000278.1, read on the forward strand.
ACTTGAATACCTCTCATAGCTCCTGTCCCCATACAAAGTACAGAGTTGTTGATAAAATCTATATGACACTCGCCTGTGTTGGTACTCATACCATTATCTGAAGTGGTAGAATATGCCATAATTTCATTGTTGGCAACTAAAACTGGAGTATTGGCAATTCCCATGGCACCCAAATTGATACCTTCGGTTCTGCCACTCATATTACCTTTTATCTTATTGTTGCAAACTTCGCCTGCCTGACCATATACACAATGAATACCATACCATGGAGCATTTGTGCCTGCTGTTCTCGGATAACATTCATTACCTTTGATATATGGGTCTGCCCAGTTCAAGAATATAGCCTGACCATACGAACCTGTTATAACATTGCTATCTATATAAACCACACCGGTATCACCTGACAAACCTGCATATAGATAGAAGCCATAATAACCGTTACTAATTGTATTGTGGTCAAAACGGACATTACGCAAAACTCCCGTATTTGAATTTTTGGTGATGACCCTATAATTTGAATTGGTGGTATCTCGGCTCAACAATTTACAATGACTGATATTGATATTCGAAGCCGAACCTGTAAATATTATAGGTCCTGTAGTGGTATATGTCCTTGTATATTGATAGTTCTTGTTAGAAGCATCTATCGTCAAATGTTTCAAGGTAATGTTGGAACTGTTGTTAAAGGTAACACCATAGGTGTTTGCATTGTAGGTATTGACTCTCAATATAGTGTTATCCGCATTATTGGTAGCGGAACGGATAATCAGTCGATTGTTACCCCAAGCGGCTCCTATGTTTGTGAAATCCCATTTCTGTTCTATCACGCTATCAGTCAAAGCCAATTCTATATCACCCGAAACACCGCAAGAATTGAAGAAACTCAAAGCGGTGGCAACAGAATCGAAGTCATTGCCCTGACCTAAACCGACAGTGAAAACACCTGCAATAGGATTGGCACCATTACAGCCAAAAAGAATTTTGGACAATCTTGATGTGTCATTTGCTACGCCATTGGGAGTATGCACCCAAACTTTAATGGTATCATAAGCACGTGCGGTAGGCATATAACTACCAATAGTTACGGTATCCTTATAGCCTTCTGCCAAATTGCCTGTCCAATTGTAATCGGGTTGTTGCACACCATTGACTGACCAACTGATAATTGCAGAAGTCAAGTTTTTCAACCCTAAATTCTGTATCATTGCCTGAACAGGAGTAACACCTCCCATTACATAATCAGGACCTATATTGTTTAATAATACATCGTTGCTGTCCAAATCAAAACTCAACCGTATTAATGGCACACTAGTCGTTGTCGTATTATAGTCTGTAAGTGAGTTATTGCCTCGTCCATATCTTGCACGATTACTAATAGTACGACAATACCAATTTGTAGTTATTTTGGTTGCATTCTTGGTTACTGCCGTATAGATAACCAAATTGGAATCTTTCAATAAAGTAAACGGATTGTCCAAATACAAATCCACCCAACCTTTTATGGTAGTAATAGGACCTGACCATACCAATGTCGCTCCTGATTTTGACGGATCGGAATAACTACCCGTTCCCGTAGCATTATTTATTGTTGTTTGACTGGTGTTTTTCATCCATACATACAAACTATCAGTCAATACATTGGCAGTATTACATTTCCATGCCAAGTGTGTAATGGTACCGGAACGTAATTCCGAAGCCAAATACAAAACTCTTGACCAAGAGTATGTATAATTATCATTATAAGGAAGATATGACGTTGTAGTAGTTATAGTTGTATCTGTCCAATAAAAATGTTTGCCTTCTCTTCCTACAACTACAAAAGAGGAATCTGAAGATGTATTTCCATAAGCATCGGAACCTATTACCTTAAAATCCACACGTGTACCTACTAAATAAGGTCCGATATTGGCGGTATAGGTAGAACCCGAAACCAATGTCAATGGCAAAGAATCATAAGTAACATTGCCTTCATAGGTCAATTTCAATTGCAGATTGGGTATCAACATCGCAGCAGGCGTATTGCTTTCCAATTTTACAAATATAGGGAATGGACCATTATAGGTCTGTCTGCCTGTTACCGACGATGGGAGTATCTCCACAGTTGGCGGAGCAACAATGTGTGTTGAAACTTCCAATTTGAAGTTGTCCAACAACCAACCGTAAGCGAATTGCGTTCCTGTTGCATTGCCTTTGATGATAACAAAGCGGAATTGTGCTCTTTCGTAACCTACTTGGTTGGAAATATTAAAAGCCTCAGATTTCCACCACGATGGAGCGGGTTGGGCTAAAATATTCGTACTATCCCATTCCACATAACTTGTAGAACTGAATTTTCCGTCATAAAATTTGCCTGTACCCTCATAAGCCGCAGTGGGTATTTCTTTCCATGCTCCCATTGGTCCCATTTGGTCCAAACGATATTGTATACAAGCAATATCCGATGAAGCCACCTTGCAAATGTGGTCAAAACTCAAACGGACATTCTCATAATTTGACAAATCGTAAACGGGAGTTGTCAGAAAAATGGTATCACCGCTTGAAGTCGGTATTGTACCGAGATAAGAATTTGGTGCCGATACACTATAAACCGTATTGACCGACCAACTTGCACTTAATGAATTGCGGGAGGTAAAAGTTACCACACCATCAAAATTCTCACTCGCAAGAGTGATAATCTGTGCTTGTCCCAACTGCAGAAATACAAATATTCCGCATAACATCAAACAAATTTTTTTCATTCTTTATGTTTATTTTTTATTACACCTACTCTTTTCCAGATTTTCGGCAACCTCTGTTTTTATATATCATTAAATATCAATTATTTTAAAT
>JAFZUH010000279.1 GCA_017618435.1 Bacteroidales bacterium
GGTGGCGGTATATATGTAAATAGAGGAACATTGACATTCGCTTCAGGTACAAATACCATAGGAGGCAGTGATGCCAACAAAAATACCGCTGCAAACGGAGCAGGTATGTATGTTAATGGCGGTGGGGTAACTTTTACGGTTGCCCCGACTATAACTTATAATGTTGCCTCAAACGATGGCGGCGGCATTTATACCCAAGTGGCATTGTCCATGCCATCGGGTATGAATTTGAACAACAACCAAGCAACAACCGGTAACGGTGGTGGTTTGTATGTCAATGCAGGTGCAACCACGCTGACGGGTGTGAATATAAAATCGAATAGTGCTCCTGCCGGCAATGGCGGCGGTATCTATGTGGCAGGTGGTAGCGTAATTTTCCGCACATCAGCAAGCACCATAGGCGGCAGTTGGGCAAACCGCAATACGGCAGCCAACGGAGCAGGCTTGTATATGGCAGGCGGTACTTGTTCAACAGCAGTTGCTCAAACAATTAGTTATAACACCGCTACGGGCAATGGCGGTGGTATGTATTATGGAGGTGGAACACTGACATTGTCCCAGTTGTTGACTTTGTCTAACAACAAGGCTGGCAATGGCGGCGGATTATATACAGCAGCCAATGTAACAATTCCAGCCTCAAAATTAACCTTGACAGCCGATACGGCAACCAATGGCGGTGGTTTATATGTCAATGCAGGCACCACTACCTTGAATGCTACGAGTGTTATCAAAAACAAAGCCACAGGCAATGGCGGAGCAGTTTATCTCAATGACGGTACATTAACTTTTGCCACCACAGCCAGTACCATAGGCGGTAGTTCAGCCAATAAAAATACGGCCGTCCGAGGTGGTGGTTTGTATGTAAAGGGCGGTACGGTAAACTTTAATGTGGCTCCAACCCTGTCATACAATTCAGTTACCGACTCTGGTGGTGCCATTATGGTTGCTGGTGGTAGGGTAAACTTCCCTGTTGCGACAACCATAGCCTACAACGCTGCAAAATATGGTTGCGGGATAGCCATTACAGCGGGAAATATTGTCGCAGACGGTGCTTTGACTTTGGACCATAATAGTTCTACTATCAATGGCAGCCAAGGAGGCGGTATGAATATAGCGTCTGCGGCTGTCGTTACCTGTAACGCTCTTTTGACGGTTACGAACAATACGGCATATAGAACTTCTTCTGGCGGTCATGGCGGCGGTATCAGTTTGTGTGATGCAACTTTGAATCTATACGGCGGAGCCGAAATAAGTGGAAACAGCGGCAGTTATGGCGGCGGTATGTATCGTCTTCGCGGTACGCTGACAATAGGAAAAAGTGATAATCACAAAAATATTCTATTTGAAAACAATACCAGTATGCATGGTGGGGCACTTTATCACAATTCTTCAGGCTCAGATAATATTTATGGTAATGTAACGATGAGCAATAACACTTCTACTTCCCATGGTGGAGGTTGGGGCGGAGGTCTTACTATGGGAGCGGGGGCAGTTTTCCATTGTTATGGAGATATGACTGTAATGGGCAATACTGCTGCTGCCTATGGAGGAGGAATAAACAAGGGCACCGGTACGCTTACTGTGGACGGTACGCTTACGGTAAGCGACAATACTGCACCCTATGGCGGAGGTATCTGTTTTGGGGAAACAGCTGAAGCAAATTCTCTCACACTTAACGGAGCCGTTATCACAGGCAATCAGGCAACAACAGGAGTAGGTGGCGGAGGTATTTATGTAAAATCAGGAACACTCACTTTTTCGGGTTCCGCTACAACTATCGGCGGCAGTTATGCCAACAGAAACACGGCTATAAACGGAGCAGGTTTGTATATGGCAGGTGGTACGGTAAACTTTACCACGGCTCCGACTATTTCGAATAATATTGCTACGGGCAATGGAGGCGGAATTTTTACGGCAGTCAATTTAAGTATTCCAAGCGGTATGGCTGTATCAAGCAACAAGGCAGGCAACGGTGGTGGCATTTATGTCAATGCGGGCACAACTACCTTGGTTAATGCCACTCTTGCCAAAGATACGGCAACGGTCAACGGCGGAGCCGTTTATCTCAATGGAGGTACATTAACGTTTGCGACTACAGCAAGTAC
>JAFZUH010000280.1 GCA_017618435.1 Bacteroidales bacterium
CCCACTATCAGCATAGAATGGTCATCGGTAATTTCCCAATTGTCAAAGGCTTTTTGATGGTCTGCTGCGGTAATTTGTTTTTCGGGAACTATTTCTTTCCAAAGTTTTTCACTTTCCATGTTTTTCGGAACAATGCCAAGACCATATTGACGGGAAAAACCTTTGTCTGAAACATCTTGAGCCCAACCTACTGCAAATCCATGTTCAAGAGCATAGTCCAAGGCTTGCATCAAATCATCAAATTCTACATTATAAGCAGGTGTCCATGTCCAATTGTCAGGAATTTCCACCATAAATTGTTTATTATAAGGTTGGTCTGTAAAAGAGGCTATTTCCAAATATTCTTCCCAAGGAAGCGGATAGGCTTCTGCAAATGTTTTGGGAGTATATTTTTTCCCGTCAACGGTAAATGTTTCCGGCACTTCTCCCAAATAAACATCAAAAATGCTTGGCAAAAGATTTTGCCAATTGGGGGTCAACCGACCGTTGCTGCGTTTGGTAATGGATTTGGCAAAATTTGTTATCACTTCGTTCATTTCATTGTGCATGTGGCGGGTTTCGCCTATAACCTTACCTGTATAGTCTGTTTCCGGTACCATACCATGTTTGTTCAAAGCATAAAACACATCACAAATCTCTCCTCCCTGACTAAGGCTTGTACAACCATGCATTTTTACATATTTCACTATTTTGTCTGTCCAAACATTGCGGACAAAAAACATTTCCGACAAATTGAACTCTTTGCCGTATTTACGCAAAATTTCCGCTTCTATCAAACCTGTGCCGGCAAAACACCAACACGTTCCGGAACTCCCTTGATTATCAACAGGCGTATGTTTTACGGTAACAACATCGGTAATTTGATAAACGTCTTTCTTTTCTGTTTCCTGTGCAAAAACCATACTGCCTGCACCTAACAACAAGGCTATGGTTGCCAATCTTTTCAGTGTATTCATCTTATATTATTTTTTATAAATTGCTATTTTCAGACTGCAAAATTAGCATTATTTTTCTTATTTGTCGGTATTTTTTATTTTTGCTCTATTATTTCCCAATAACCGTCTCTACGACCATCTACCCTACGAAGAAGTCCCGCTTTACGCAACCGAGTTAGATGCCATTCTACTCCTTTGGGAGTAATGTTAAGCATATTTGCCATTTGTTCCGTAGTAATTTCAGGATTTTTCCGCATCATTTGCAATATTTTTTCCCTAGTTTTTTCCCTAGTTTTTTCCCTAGTTTTTGTTGATGATATTACTTCTTCTTGCAAAGTAGTATGTAGAATAAAGGCTTTGGTTTGAAACGTAAGAATAGGTGAACCTGTTTGTTCTAATTCCGAGCAAATACGATCTATTCCTTCTCCAAATTCTTTTACAAACTTATAGGCTTTGAGGAATGCTGCAATTTTTGGATTGCGAGAAAAATGAGTATGACGAATATTTTCCGGTCGAACTAAACCCGGCAATCGTCCCGGAGTTTCAAAAACGATACGGTTATCAAACATTTTTATCTGTATTTCTGTCCCGGAAATACTATAATCTCGATGACAAATAGAATTAACCACCAATTCTTGGAGAGCAAACTTAGAGTAGTTTCGCTTCGTAACAAATTGACCGTGTTCTCCTAAAAACGAATGTTCTCGCACTTGTGTTTCAAGAAAATCTATTGTATTTCGGACTTGCTCTAATACCGTTCCTTCAAAGGTTTCGTCTTTAATAACATTCATTTCTCTACCAAACATCTCTTCCGTTCCATCATAGCGAATAAATCGCGTACGTGCCCGTTGAAAAAAACGTTGGGGATATTTGCCAAAAAGCAAAATACAAGCCTTGCTAACATATTCTTTGCCATTTTTGGTTGTAAGAAAAATTATTATTTTCTCGCAAATATTCCATGGGAGATTTATTATATCCGATAATATGTACAAAATCTGCAACGGCATTCATATTAATATCATTAATAACTGCATCACCTACTGGTTCATCTTCAAAATTTCGTTCACCTTTATCTGACATCAACTGCAACCGCTCTTCAAAATTGAGTTTTTTGCTTTTATCTCCAACTCGCATATAACAATCATCGGCTTGTGTGGTATGCAAGCGATTGCTGGCAGGCACATGAATGAGCAATATGCGATTGCTACGACCATGCTCATCAACACAAGGCAAATAAGAAAACGAAACATTGACAGAAGGAACACACAAATCCATTGGCACACAAAGCAAATCGTTAAGATGTTTCATTTCTTGGTCAATACCCTCAATACGGCGAGTTGTGTCTGAAACACCGACAACCAATATCCCGCCATCAGCATTTGCCATTGCTACAATAGGAATTGCTAATGCTTTAGTACTGACTTGTATGCTTTTGCAATCGAAAGTCTGTCCTTCGGGAAGTTGCTGAATATCCTCTATTGTTAAAGCCATAATCCCATGAGATTTTTCCATTGCAAAAATACTGCTTTTTTTTAAGATGTACAAGTATTTCAGCAAAATTCATTGTATGCTATTTTTCTTATTTGTCGGTATTTTTTATTTTTTCTATACAAACTTTATTGCTATTTCAAAAAATAATACTATTTTTGTACAAATCTAAAGTTGAACTTTATTTTTGTACAAAATATGAATTATATTTATAGAACTATCTCTGAATCAATAAAAAACGACTTGCAATATTATCAAGCAATTGTAATTACCGGGCCCCGACAAGTCGGAAAAACGACCCTTTGCAAAAAACTTTTTCCCGATTATGACTATGTTAACCTTGAAAACATTCCTACACGGGAAATTATTCGAGAGGATATTCAAAAATTTATAGATAATATAAATAAAGGAATAATAATTGACGA
>JAFZUH010000281.1 GCA_017618435.1 Bacteroidales bacterium
GGTTTCATTTAACAGAAACGGGCAAAGTTGTTAAAAAACCTTGCCGGGATAGTGTAACACGTGAACGGCAAAGACTAAAAAAGCAAGCAAAATTATATAAAAACGGCTTGTTAAATTTTGAAACCATTGAACAAAGTTTTCAATCCTGGCTTGGTTCTATGAAATACAGAAATGCCCGCAAAACCGCATATAATATGACAATTTTATACAACAATTTGTTTGGCAAAGAAGTGGAGGCAAAAAATGGCAGCAAACAAAAAGACAAAGACAAGCGACAAAGTAGTGCAAATGGAAAAGAAACAAACATTAAAAGACCTTAATTTTAACGGTATTATTACCAAAATTAAAATTAGTGCTAAAAATGACGTGCCCGAAATAAATTACAAACTTGCAACAGATGTTTTGGGTGCGGATATTGTAGTTGAGGGCAAAGGTCGTGCAAGTGATGATTTTTTAAAAGCAATGCAAACGTTAAACGGCATATTTTGTGATATTTGCGAAATAGATGAAAAGGCAGATGATGTAACAATTACCGTTGTTAATTTTAAGAAAAACGGCGTGGTTATATCCGGGCAAGTTGAATTAACGCAAAACAATATACCCGTGCCGCTATTCATAAATACACCGTTTGTTGTTATGAAAAATGACAAGGGCGGTTATGAATTGCCGGCATACGCTCAAAAACAACTTGATGAATTGCAACGGCAAGCAGTTTTATACATGCGTGGTGAAGAAAAAGAAACGCAACTTGATTTGTTTGGCAACTATGCCGCAGTCAGTTAATTTTATTGTAATTTAGCGTATTTCCTCCACTAAACGAGGGCGAATTCATCAAAGGGGGATGCCCCGATAATTCACGGGTGGCGGGACGGCGTAAGCCGTTGTTTTTTTAATGTAGTTTTTGGGGGTTATACATCATAAAAGAGAGGGTTAAAAATGGATAATACACAAAATTTGCAACAAAGAATTACAGAATTAGAAAAAGAAAATGAAAATTTAAAAAGAGAGTATGACATATTAGACGGCGTACTCGGCTTATACGAATTAAAATACGGCAATAAAGAAACCGTAAATTTTAAAGAAGTTATAACGCTTGATATGGCAAATGATAAAGAATTATTGAATATGCTTGTTGCAGAAAAAACAACGGATTCTAACTTGCCGCCGCAAGCATATTGCCCGATTTGTAAATGTGATATTCTGCAAGTTGATGAAATCGCAGAAAATGACGCCGAACGGGGAATTTATAAATATAAATGCCAGGATTGCGGGTGCGTATTTTATATAACAGAGGATAAAATCGCCGCTTGCCGCCGTGGCATAGAAAATGCAGAAAATAAAATTAAGTATTTCAACAAAATATTAGGGGGTGCGTAAAATGGCAAAAATTGACATTAAATCCGGCGTTATTCTTGCCGGCAAAATTATTTTACCTACATTGAAAAAGATTATTAAATCCGCTATTTCAAAAATCGGTAAACAAAGTTATGACAAGTTGTATAACCGTTTTTGCGACGGTTTGGCAAGTTTTGAAACGGCATTAAGCAAGTGTTTAAATACAACAGATGTTAATAAACTTGAAAAACATATTACACTTGCAAAAATAGGGCTTGGTTTTTATGAGCAAATGCACACAACACTCGACAGTA
>JAFZUH010000282.1 GCA_017618435.1 Bacteroidales bacterium
GTGGCCATTGCCGCTGCCTTACATGCACAAATTCCTGTTTTTGAATATGCGCCGACAAAAATAAAAGCCGCCGTTACAGGACGGAACAACTCCTCAAAAGAACAAGTTGCCGCCATGTTGCAATATATTTTCCAAATTGAGGCAATTCCCACCTTTGACGCGACTGATGCCTTGGCCATTGCCTATTGCCATTACCTGCAACAAACAAACACTATCAATAGCCAAAGTAAAACTACAAAATCAAATTCTTGGGAACGTTTTGTCGAAAACAACAAAGACAGAATTATAAAATAAACTTACAAAAAAAGTCTTTTATTTCAAATAAATTTCTTATCTTTGCAAAATATTAGAAATGAATTTTACTAAAAAATAATTAAATTAACAAAAAAGATATGAAAGTATTAGTCGCAACTGAAAAACCATTTGCAAAAACTGCCGTTGACGGCATTAGAAACATTGTTGAAAAAGCAGGTTACACCTTGGCTTTATTGGAAAAATACACCGATGTAAACGATTTGTACAAAGCCGTTGCCGATGCAGACGCTTTAATCGTTCGTTCAGACAAAGTTACCAAAGAAGTTATTGCTGCTGCCAAAAACCTCAAAATAGTTGTCAGAGCAGGTGCTGGTTTCGACAATCTTGACCTTGCCGCTTGTACTGAAAGAGGCATTGTTGCCATGAACACTCCGGGACAAAACTCAAATGCCGTTGCTGAATTGGCTTTGGGTATGATGGTTTATATGGCCCGCAACCAATACACTCCGGGAACTGGTAGTGAATTGAAAGGCAAAAAATTAGGTATTCATGCCTATGGTAACGTTGGACGTTTGGCGGCTCACATTGCCAAAGGGTTCGGTATGGAAGTATATGCTTTTGACCCATTTGTTCCTGCTGACAAAATGAAAGCAGAAGGAATTATTCCTGTAGAAAAAATGGAAGACCTTTACAGTACTTGCCACTACATTTCTTTGCATATTCCGGCAAACGAACAGACAAAAAAATCTATCGGATACAATTTGTTGTCCCGTATGCCAAAAGGCGGTTGCTTAATCAATACTGCTCGTAAAGAAGTTATCAATGAAGAAGAAATTGTTAAGGCAATGGAAGAAAGAGCAGATTTGAAATATTGTGCTGATATTGCTCCTGCCAATGCGGAAGAAATGAAAGCCAAATTCGGAACAAGATTCTTCGCAACACCAAAGAAAATGGGTGCTGAAACTGCTGAAGCAAACATCAATGCAGGTTTGGCTGCTGCCAATCAAATTGTAAAATTCTTCCAAACAGGAGACAAAACTTTCCAAGTAAATAAATAAAATTAAATTTTTTCATAATTATTAGAGTTTTGTAGGCGAGGTTATACCTCGCCTTTTTTTATTTGATGTTTTCAGACGCCAAACATAAAGACAACCTATAAAGTACTTCAGCTTCACCCTTGTAAAAATCTCTAAATTAAGGAATTTTATTTTTTTTATCCAAAAATTCAAACATTTTTTGTATATTTGCAATTTGGAAAATTCAGATTTGTTCTTTATTCCATTTAATTGTAAAACAACCTTTTAGTATCTTACAAAAAGATAAAAAAATGAAATTTGCACGAAAAAAAATCATCTTGACAAGCCTATTTTTCCTTATGTCGCTCTTTTGGGTTGCTTGTCAGAAAGATTTCAGTATAAATGCAGATTCACAAAGTTTTCCTATTGTATATGCCTTGTTCAACTTCACAGAACAGGATTCCAATCAACAATACATCAAAATATACAAATCGTACTTATCTGATAACGCATACGATGGAGCAAGACAAATTCAAAACTATTCATATATAGACAGCATTGAGGTTTCTGTTGAAGAATATAATGGCAAAACCTTGATTAGAACCATAAAATTTGACACAACAACCTCTATTCCAAAAGATTCCGGCATATTTGCCTACCCTACACAAATATTATATACCGCACCATTGAAATGCAACCCTAAATATACATATAAATTAAAAGTATTCAATCCGTACACCAATGTTATGGCAGAAGGTACAACCGTAGTACCGGGAGAGATAAGCTTGTCGCAACCCCATCGGGCTATCAATCCGCCTATTTTAGTAGCAATTACAGAAAATACTTTTAATGTAGCATTCACTACAACTGATAATGCAGTTGCCTATCAAGTTGTAGCAAAATACTATTATTCAGAAGTATATAACGATAATTCTATTAAACATTGCCAGCCTATCACTTGGGATATTGGCACGGCAACAACAAACGAAGCCCGTATTTTATATAAAATGTCAACCTCAACAGGCAGTGGGTTCTACAAAGCCATTGCCAATAGCATTACAGACAACGACAATGTAATCAGACGATATACCGATTCCATTGTTTTTGAAGTACAGGCAGCCGCTGCCGATTGGTATAAATACCTTTTGGCTACACAACCCATTTCCTCTATCAATCAAGAAAGAATTGCATATACCAATATGAAAGCATATAACACCCAAACCCAAGAAGCAACGTCAGTTTTGGGTTTTGTGTCGGCAAGAAGCATTTCTCGTGTTAGGTTTGATGATTTGCAAATAGCAAGCGGGTCAAGAGATTCCTTGTTTCA
>JAFZUH010000283.1 GCA_017618435.1 Bacteroidales bacterium
ATACAAAGAAGAACCTCCTCTTGCGTATGATTGCATTTGAATTTCATCTTCTTTATAATTGGTTTTTTTCACGATAAAACGGATACCATTGGGCAAAGTATATTCAGTATAATCCAAGGCAGTATTTGTTTTTGTTACCTTTGGAGTTACTTCTGCCAAAGTTTTATCATACAAAGGTGTTTCTTTGTAATTATCCACCCATGCTTCTGTTTTTATATCTTTGACACTATTCAAAAGAGTTTTTATTTCTTTTTCGGTAGGTATTTTCAAATCTGCTCTTTCGGGTGCAGTGAGATAGAATATCATATTTTCTTCGGTAATCCAATCTGCTACCACAGCATTGACTTCTTCCAAAGTAATGTCCGGCACAAATTCTTTGGCATAATTATATTCTTGACGAATACCGGGAATAACTTCACCGTCTAAGAAATGACGCGTGTATTCATCTGCCAAATTGGTAGAATGAGTTTTGTCGGCTTCTTTGGCTGATTTACGATAAGAATCCAACAATTCTTCTTTCTGACGGTCTAATTCTGTTTGTAAAAATCCGTGTTGGTCAATACGAATCATTTCTGAAAACATCATCTTAACCGCTTCGGGTATTTTATTGTCTTTAGGATAAGCATACAAGATAAAAGCATCGCAATCTCTACCCAAAAATCCGCCATATCCGCCTCCGCAACGTATCATTGGGGAAGTAACTTGTTCGCACAATTCAGAAAAACGGGCATTAATCATACCTTTTGCCAACTGACGCACCAAACTTTGTCTATAATCACCAACAGTACCTTGTGGTGCTTTTTTGTGTTTCCACATCAACTCCAAAGTAGTGGAAGTGGCCTCTTTGTCTGTTGCCATAGCAATAAGAGGTTCTTTATTGTCAGGAATGTTAAAAGATTGACGTTCTTTTGGATTAACCGCTTTGGTATATCCGCCAAAATATTGTTTCACTTTGGCTTCCATTTGGTCCATATCAAAATCTCCGACAATGATAACAGCCTGCAAATCTGTTCTATACCAATCTTTATAGAAACGTACAATTTCATCACGTTTAAAATTCATTATCACCTCTTCTGTACCGATAGGTATACGATTGGCGTATTTGGAACCTTTTAACATAATTGGCCAAACTTTTTTGTTCATACGTTCTGAAGCCCCAAGTCTGCCACGCCATTCTTCGTGGACAACACCGCGTTCGGCTTCTATTTCTTTTTGGTCAAACAACAATTTTGATGCCCAACCGTCCAATATCTTTATACCCATTTCTATCATTTCAGGAGTATTGGGCATATTGATAAAATAAACGGTTTCATCAAATGAAGTATAGGCATTAACGTGACTGCCGAATGTAACTCCCGATTTTTGCAATTCCGAAATCATAGAATTGTGAGGATAATGTTCGGTACCGTTAAAAGCCATGTGTTCACAAAAGTGAGCCAAACCTTGTTGGGAATCATCTTCCAAAATAGAACCCGCATTGGTAACCAAACGGAATTGGATTCTGCCTTCCGGTTTTTTGTTTACACGAAGATAATAGGTCAAGCCATTGTCCATCTTAACCAAACGTACATTTTTATCTACAGGTACAGGAGCAGTTAAAGATGATGGCTTTTGTTTCTTTGCCCCGGTTGAACCATTAATAATTTGTGCATTCAGCACACTTGTTGTTGCTACAAAAAACAATAAAAGCAACATTGAAAAAACTTTTTTCATACTCAGTTTATTTTTATTAATATTGGTTTAATTTCTTTATTTCTTTAAGTTTGTAAACATTATAAAAAATATAATTTTTATAGAATATTTTTTGCAAAGATATAATAAATTTAGATAATACTTTTATTTACCAAAAAAAATACCAAACAATATTTTCATCACATGTCCGTTATTTATTTTTTAACAAAAAATTTTTATGTTATTTGTATATATTTATCGCTTTTTCAACAAGCACAAATGGTTATTGTATTCCCTACTAATTATCAGTAGTATAATTTTTATATTTTTTGGACTTAAAGCCCAATACGAAGAAGATTTAGCCAAACTATTGCCTTCAGTGGACAAATCTGAAAGCGGTTTGGTATTTGGCAATTTAAAAGTTAAAGACAAAATCTTTATTCAAATAACAGGCGACACTCCTGAAAAATTAATAGAATACACCGATGAATTGATGGATTCTGTCTTGCAATCAGATGAAGACATTGCCAACACTCTTTACAAAATAGATGACGATATGGCTGTCAATGCCCTATATTATGTACTCGACCACATACCATCTTTTGTTGATACTAATCTATATGCTTCTTTTGACCAAGCAATAGACCATGCAGAAGGAACCATGAGTAAAAACTACGAAATGATAATGAATGACGAAGAAGGCAATGTTACCCAAATGGTAACAACCGACCCTTTGAATTTGCGTAAATATTTACTGCCAGATTTATCCAACGGAATGGGATTTAATATTATTGACCATCATCTTTTTTCCCACGACAGCACCGTTGCCTTGATTTTTATCTCTCCCAATTTTCAGTCTTTCAATTCAAAAAATAGCATACACTTACTTTCACGAATAGAAAACCACATCAACACCATTTTGGCAAAGCACCCCAATGTACAAATTCACATGCATGGTTTGCCTATTCGTTCTGTAGGCAATTCCAGAACGATGAAAAAAGATATTGTCGGCACTATCGGCATATCATTACTCATTATTCTGATTATATTGTGTATCAGTTTCAAAAACGGACATATTATTTGGCAAAATTTATTACCTGTAATTTATGGTACTTTTTTTGCCCTTGCCTGCATGTATTGGATAAAAGGCGGCATGTCGCTAATGGCTTTGGGTATAAGTTCTGTAATATTAGGCGTGGCTTTGAGTTATTGCCTACATATTATTGTACACCTGCATTTTGTCGGAAATATAGAACAAATGCTTAAAGAAGAATCCACCTCAATTTGTTTGGGCTGTTTAACCACTATCGGAGCCTTTATCGGGTTATTGTTCACGCAAAGTGATTTATTGAAAGATTTCGGACTATTTTCCACATTTATGCTTATCGGCAACACCTTGTTTGCCTTGATATTTCTACCCCACTTTTTGAAAAACAACACCCATACCCATCATCAAAAAATATTTTATGCCATAGAAAAAATCAACAACTATCCTTACGACAGGAAACCTTTGCTTATTGGGGCTTTGGTGATAATTATTATTGTTGGCATTATTTTCAGTCCCAAAGTGGAATTTGACAACAATCTCAAAAATATTGGTTATGTGAGTGAAAAGTCATTACAATCAGAAACCCTATATACCGAAAAAAATATACAAGGAGAACTACAACGCTACTATGCTGCCGTAGCCCCAACATTAGACGAAGCTTTGACTTACAACAAAGCATTGTCCCGAATGTTGGATTCGCTATACAAGGCTAAGACAATTGCAAGTTACACTCCCTTGGTGTCTATCTTGTTTCATTCGGAAGAAGAGCAACAACAACGCATTGCGGCTTGGAATAATTATTGGACAGCAGAAAAACAAAAGCAAGCAGTGCAAGCGGTTCACAACGCTGCTATACAAAACAACCTTGACCCGAATATTTTCACTCCATTCCAAGCCATGTTGAACAATGAATACACCTCTGGCGACCTCTATGCTGAAGAAATTGTTCCAGAAGGTTTGTTGTGTAATTTCATAGAAAAATCAAATGACAAATTCTTAATCTTTAATGCCGTACAAATAGGAAAAGACCAAAAAGACAGCCTTGACAAAATGGTTGTCGCTCTGCCTCATACTGTCGTTGTTGACCAAATGTACTACACCGGCAATATGATTTCACTTATCAGACAAGATTTTAGCACAACCTTGTGGATTTCATCTGTCTTTGTTTTCATTGTTTTGTTATTGGCATTCAAAGATATGCTGATTGCCTTGGTAGCCTTTATGCCGATGTTTTTCAGTTGGTATGTTGTACAAGGCTGGATGGCTATTTTCGGACTACCCTTCAATCTTATTAATATTGTTATTTCCACCTTTATATTCGGTATTGGTGTAGACTATAGTATTTTTGTTATGCAAGGTTTGATAAATGGTTTGCACGACAAAGAAAACAAACTATTGGAATATCATAAAATTGCCATATTCCTTTCTGCCTTTGTATTAATTATAGTGGTCATTGCCATGCTATTGGCCACCCACCCTGCCATTAAATCAATAGGCACAAGCACCCTCATTGGTATGATTTCCACCATATTGATTACCTACACATTGCAACCTTTGTGTTACCGCTATTTGATAAAAATACCTTTTGTCAAACGGAGAATATTGAAAAAATTTACCGATAAAAAAACAGAATAAATTTTAAAATTTATTCTGTTGGTA
>JAFZUH010000284.1 GCA_017618435.1 Bacteroidales bacterium
GCATTTCCTTTTCTGATACCTCAATTTCTTTTCTACCCCAATCAGCCAATTTTATATCAGCAACTTTATAAGGCAAACTATTATCTACAACCATTTTTAATTAATTTTTATTTTTCTATTTATTTCAAGCAAAAATACAACAAAAAATTTATATAAAAAACATTTTTATTCTACAAAAAATTGTTTTTTCAAAAATGCTTTCAATTCCATAGGAGTTACATTTCTTGTAACCGTTCCTTCCATACAATAGGAAATATATCCTGTTTGTTCTGAAACAATAACAGCAATGGCATCGGTCTGTTCGGTTATTCCGATTGCAGCCCGATGACGCAACCCGACATCTTTAGGCACATTTTCATTCTGAGATACGGGCAAAATACATTTAGCGGCAACCATTGTTTTTCCATTGATAATCAAAGCCCCATCGTGCAATGGCGTATTCTTGAAAAATATCGTTTCTATCAATTCACGAGAAGTTTTTGAGTTGATAATTTCACCTGTTTGCACAAATTCATCTAACTGATTTTCCCTTACAATCACAATCAATGCCCCTGTCAGAGAAGAAGCCATACGGCTACAGGCTTTGACAATGGTATTGATTTGCGGAATCGTCTCTGATTTTGTTTTTTCTCGCCACAACAACACATTGGCTTTTTTCAATGGGGTACGTGTACCTAAAACAATAAAAATTGTCGTATTTCAGGCTGAAATACGATAATTAAGGCAAGGATACCTACAGATACAAATTGTCCCAGAAGTTCAGAGAGCAATTTCATATCCAACAAAACCACCACCTTCCATAACACATATACCAATATTAAGCCGCCAAAAATATTAAATGCTGCTGTCCCTTTTATCAAACGATAAAGCCAATAGAACAACATGGCTACGGCTAAAATATCAACAATGTCAATAAAACTGAATTTCAGAAAATCAAGAAATAATAAAGCCATCGTATTTTTATTTTTGTGGTTTATATTTGGATTGTGTTAAAATCTTTTGTCCTTCTTTTTCCATAAAAAGGTCAGTAACAGGTTTGTCCGAATTGTTTTTTATCCAAGCACGACAAATTTGCAAGCCCACCCAAGCCCCTACTTTTCCAGGGGATTGTTTGCCAAAATATGGAGAAAACGGAGCATCTCCAACCAATTTGCGAACAACAGTTTTATCTTTGCTGTACAACAAATTTTTCTCTATCAAAAAACCCCATATTTGAGATTGGTTATCAATGAGCCACTGCATTTTGTCATGAGAATATCCCAACAAAATACTATCAGGCATGGTTGGCGACATCAGTTGGGCAAACATCATGCGTTTGCCTTCTATAAGCATTTCTTCCAGTGCCGTGTTGGAATTTTTAAAAGAAATGTATTGAAACGCCATCTCTTTGAAACAATCTGACAAAATATATTCTTTGGAAAATCTTCTGTACATATATTGAGGCACAACCGCCCCCAACTGCTTATACAATTTATAATTGCTGCCCAAATACATATCCAAACCTATAACCAACACCGTATCTTGATAAATAACAGGCATTTCATAATACAAACCCGAAACAATACCATACACTTTCGGTATAGTTGCATTTGGATAATAATATTTCAGCAAGCCGAACCCCTCTGTAAGCCCTTTTTCCAAATCCTCACAATCGGGAAAAACCTTTTCCACTTGTTTGTATAATTGTTTGACAACAGGATCGTTCAAATATGCTGTCATTTGCCTAATATTTTCTGGCGTATTAGGCTTATCTCCAACAAAAAAACGATAATCTTTTTGCAAATCCGACAAACCTTGTGCAAGACTATCTTTATTGATATTAAACAATGCTCTATCGTATCTGTTTATTTTAACATCAATATTCTTTGTTATTTCTTCTACCACCTCTTCTTCTACTTCCGGGACAAAAGAACTATTGTCTTTTTTCGGACAAGCACAAAGCAAAAGCATTAAAACAAACATCAAACAATAATATCGTTTTTCCATTTTTCTATTTTTATGCCATTATTCTATAGGAGCAACAAGGCGGAAACCATCAGTAGATGAGTAATCTCCCGGTTCTCTCGTAGATCTACAAGTTATACGGCAGTTTTTCTCAAAAGTCATAGAATAACTTGCCCCACGTCTCACCCGTGCGGTTCCTGAAGCGGGGCCAGTCGGATTTGTCTGTGCGGCAGAAGTATAATTTTCAAACCAATCGCTGCAAAATTCTGCCACATTGCCTGTCATATCATATAAGCCCAATTCATTGGGTGACTTTTTCATTACTTCATGAGTTTTATTACTGCTATTATTTCCATACCAAGCCACATTGGCAAGTGTATTACTTCCGGCATAAAGATAGCCTTGGCTACTTTGTCCTCCCCGTGCAACATATTCCCATTCGGCCTCTGTTGGCAAACGGAAATGCAAGCCCGTCATTTCATTCAATTTGGCAATAAATGTTTGACACTCTTGCCATGTAATATTATAAGCTGGAAATTTTGCTCCTTTGCCCTTGTTGTCTGTCCATGCAGCCTCTCCACTCGGAATACTGCCCATAACAGTCTGCCACAACTCTTGCGTAACCTCATATTTGCAAATATAAAAATCGCTCAAAGTAACACTATGTTGCGGTTTATCCCTATCGTATGCACCCGTATCTCCATTAGCCGCTCCCATTTGGAATGTACCACCATGAACTTTTACCATATTTTGAAGCAATGCGGTTACGATAGCATTACCTGCACCTCTAAGTTCAAAACAAGCCTTGTATGATGCATTTGTTTCCACAACAACCCTACGGGGATTATCGGTATTGCCATCTTCCCATTTTACAAATCTATACAACAGATTATTTTTAGCGGTTGCTGTCAATTCTATTTGTGAACCTTTCACATAAGACCCTGCCCCTGAAACCGTACCTAAATTCGTATCATTGGACAAAACGGAGACAGTGTACATTTCCACGTCTCCGGCTTCAAAAACAGCCGTATAGGTAGCATTGTTTTTGACAACTATTTTACGGGGATTGTCGGTATTGCCATCATCCCATTTTATAAATTTATAGATACTCATAGCGGGTATTGCTGTCAGTTCAACTTCCGTTCCTTTGGCGTAAGTGCCACCACCAGAAACTGTACCATAATTTTCATTATTTGACTTTACTGTAATGGTAAACTCCTTTTTACATGCCGTAAAAAACAAAAAACTTGCCATGAACGACAACATTACTAATCTTTTCATCTTTCTGTATTTTTTTTATTAATACTTATTTATAATTAACCCTATTACTCCGCTGATAAGGCCAAACGCATACCATAATTTGTATAGAACATTCTGGGATGAGTATAATTCCGACGTAAAACACGACAAGAATTTGCCCCATTGTCATAATCACCACCGCGAGATACACGATAAGTACCCGATGCGGGACCTTGTGGATTGACAGCGTCTCTACTGTCTCTATAATACGTTACGTCATACCAGTCACTGCACCATTCCTCCACATTGCCACTCATATCATACAAGCCCAACTCATTGGGAGATTTCTGCATAACTTCATGGGTTTTATCATTGCTATTATCTTTACACCATGCCACATCACCAAGTATATTACTACCGGCATAAGTATATCTGTTAGTAACATTACCGCCTTTTGCGGCAAATTCCCATTCTGCCTCCGTTGGCATACGAAATTTCAATCCGGTCTTGTCATTCAACCTGTGTATAAATGTATCACAATTGTTCCATGATATACGATAAGCGGGATATTTCGCACCTTTACCTTTGTATTCTGTCCAACCGTCACTATTATAGGTCGGATTGCCACCCATTACTGCCTCCCACAACTCTTGGGTAACCTCATATTTGCAAATATAAAAATCGCTCAAAGTTACATTATGTTGCGGTCGTTCATTGGGATATGCATTAGTATCTGTAGTTAATGCCCCCATTGGAAAAGTCCCCCCATTAACCAATATCATATCAGTAGCCAAGGCATCAATACAAGCAATACCTGTATGTATGTCCAAAGGATCTTGTGGCACAATACCGCCACCGCCACCTGTTGTTTCCTCAAAAATAGCCGTATATGTAGCGGATTGCTTTACAACAATCTTACGAGGATTTTCGGTGTTGCCGTCTTCCCATTTTACAAACCTGTACGTACTCATTGTAGGAGTTGCCTTCAGCGTAACTTCCGTACCTTTGGCATAATTGCCTCCTCCTGTTACCTTGCCCCAAGATTCATTATTGGATTTTACCGTAATGGTAAACTCTTTTTTGCAAGCCGTAAACAACAAAAGACTTGCCATCAGCGAAAAAACTACAATTCTTTTCATTTTTCTGTATTTTTTTTTGAATAACTTATTTTTACTGCAAATTCAAATTCATTTCAAATAAAATAAAAAAATCCAAATACACTACTGATTTTCAATTATTTTAAACAACATAATTAAAACAAATCATTCAGTATAAAAAAGAGAATTTCTATTTTATCTATTTTTTACAAAATTACATTTTTTTATATTCAAGTGAATATTTTAATGGATTTTTATTTATTTTTGCAAATATCATTTATGGATTCGGTATCCATCGGAAGAAATACACAAACAGAAATATAAAGAAAAATA
>JAFZUH010000285.1 GCA_017618435.1 Bacteroidales bacterium
CAAAAAGAAATGCAAAATATTATAAATGAACTATTTTGTTCTTCATCTCCGCAACTTTCACCCAGCGGAAAAAAAACATGTATTATTATCAACGATAAAGAATTAGTCCGTTTTTTCAGTTAGCCCAATGAACAATCCCAAAATAATCAACGATCCCGTATATGGACTTATTAGTATAAAAAGTCAATTATGCTTTGATTTGATACAGCACCCTTATTTTCAACGATTAAGACATATCCATCAATTAGGGCTTTCCTATTTGGTCTATCCGGGAGCAACCCATAGCCGTTTTCAACACTCTATTGGAGCCATGTTTTTAATGCAAAATGCAATAGAAACATTGTTAAACAAAGGAATAGAAATAACAGAAGAAGAACAAAACGCAGTTTTAGCGGCAATCTTGCTCCACGATGTTGGACATACTGCTTTTTCTCATGCTTTGGAATATTTCTTGGTACCCAATTGCTCCCACGAAAGATTTTCAACGCTCATTATCAACGATTTAAACTATCAGTTTAAAGGTAAACTCTCTTTAACTATTGATATTTTAACCGACAAATACCCCAAACATTTTCTTCATCAACTGGTTTCCAGCCAGTTAGATGTTGATAGATTGGACTATCTAAATCGGGATAGTTTTTATTCCGGAGTTGCCGAAGGCGTTATCGGGGCAGAAAGAATTATTCAAATGTTAAATGTTCACGATAATTGCTTGGTGGCTGAAGCAAAAGCGGTTTATTCCATTGAAAAATTTATCATCTCCCGAAGATTGATGTATTGGCAAGTCTATCTGCACAAAACGGTACACGTGGCAGAACAAATGCTGATTGCAACATTAAAACGTGCCAAATATTTATACCAACAACATCAAGAAATATTTCTAACTCCCGAACTCTCTTTCTTTTTTGAAAAAGAAAGAGAAATATCTGATTTTAATGAAATTAAAAATCTTAATCAATATTTGAACATCACGGATAATACCATTTGGTTTTGTATTCAAATGTGGCAAAACAACCCTGATATTATACTTTCTGAACTCAGCAAAAGAATTTACCAACGCAATTTGTTTAAAATTGAAGTGGCCGAGCAGGATTTCTGCAAAGAATATGTTGATAAGAAAAAAGCACAAGTATGTCAGAAATTTAATCTTACCGATAAGGAAAGTCTTTATTTTGTCATCAATGGAGAAATGGTCAACAGAGCCTACAATGCAAAAATTGAATCCATACAGATAATTGACAAACAAGGAAATATACACCCATTGGAAGAATTATCAGACCATCTTAATCATAGAACTTTGTCTGAAACTGTCAGCAAATTTTTTATATGCTATCCCAAAGATTTGTAGTACAGGTTTATTCAATACTTTCAGATTTCTCAATTTCTACTTTCGTAACAACAACTTTATCAATTCTTGCCCCGTCCATATTTGAAATTTCAAAATTGAAATTCCGCCATTGTATCGTTTCTCCAACGGTGGGAATATGTTCCAACAAATCTAATATCAATCCACTAATGGTATTGTATTCAAACTCTTGACTTTCATCTTCAATATCGAAATAAGAAAGGAAATCATAAAACGAATATTGTCCATCAACCACCCACGAATTTTCGCCGTTTTGAACAATTGTCTCTTCATCATCATCGGCAACACTCATTTTGCCTAACAAGGCTTCCATAATATCCGCAGAAGTAATAATACCTTGTACCGCTCCAAACTCATCGGAAATAAGAGCATAATACACTTGTGTGGATTTAAATTGTTCCAAAGCCTTATAGGCACTGGTGGTTTCCGGCAGAAAATGAGGCTTTTCTATATATTTTTCTATTTGCATTGGTTCTTCTGACAACATCGCAACCAAATGCTGTAAAGAAATGACCCCGACAAGATTATCTATATGACCATCTATCACAGGATAATAACTATACATATCTTCTTTCAATACATTACGAATATCTTCTATTGTCGATTTTATATCTATGCAAACCAAATCATTACGATGAGTCATCACAGTTTCAACATCTCTGTCGTCCAAATCAAAAACACGTTCCACTATATCTTGTTCTACATCTTGCACTTGGCCTTCGCTTGCCCCCATTTTTACCGCTTCCAATATTTCTTCTTCAGTAATTTTATTTTCGGGAGTGGGTTTTATACGCAATATTCTGATAAACAAATTGATACTTTTTGTCAATATCCAGACAAGGGGTGCAAAAACTATAGAAAAGAACCGCAAAAAACCACCTAATATACGTAACAAGGTTTCCGGATAAGCCATAGCAATTTTTTTAGGAATCAACTCCCCTATTACAATAGTAAAATATGTGATTATGAGAACAATTATCGTTTTTGCAATAAATCCCGCATAGGCACTTATCGGAACGAACTGTTCCAAATAGTCTTTTAGATAAACTGCAAAAGTATCACCACTATAAAGACCTGTTAAAATGCCTATTAAGGTAATACCCACTTGTATGGTAGACAAATATTTATCCGGATTATCCATCAATTGCAATGCCCGTTTCACACCCATTTTATTATCTTTCTCCATAGCGTTCATACGAATTTGACGAGAAGAGATAAGGGCTATTTCCAACAAGGACAACAAGCCATTGAACAAAATTAACAAAATAATAACAATAACTTCCATATATCTGATTATTCTCGGTATCTTTCCTTTGTTTTATTTACAGGAAAAATTACGGTTGCAAAGGTAGCACAAAAATTTCAATTATAACTATATATCTTTCTGTTACTAAATATATAATTTACAAAGCACAAAACATTGGCTAAAATGATAATTATTTTATTGCAGACAAGGCAATTCGGAATCCACGATAATAATACTTGTTGTCCGTACCATTGCAGCCACGATATACTACACGGCAAGAATTTTCACTATTACCCCAACTGCCGCCCCTATTGACACGATTAATACCGGAAGAAGGTCCCTTGGGGTCGGTTGCATTATTGCTTTCTTTATAATAGGTGGCACTATACCAATCACTACACCATTCAAAAACGTTGCCAGTCATATCGTATAAGCCCAACTCATTGGCTTGTTTCTGCATAACAACATGATTTTTGCTGTCCGAATTATTTATACACCATGCAACATTTTCAAGGGTATCACTGCCGGCATAAACATATCCCTTGCTTTTTTGCCCGCCTTTAGCGGCATATTCCCATTCGGCTTCCGTTGGCAAACGAAAATGCAAACCTGTCAATTTATTCAATTTCACAAGAAAACTATCGCAATCATTCCAACTAATATAATATGCAGGATATTTATCACCTTTACCATAAGTATCGTTCCAACCGCCTGCATAAGTTGGACTTGTACCCATTACCGTCTGCCACAATTCTTGGGTAACTTCATATTTACAAATGTAAAAATCACTTAATGTTACATTATGCTGTGGTTTTTCATTAATATTGACATCAGTATCATTGGCTTTGGCACCCATCAAAAAAGTACCTCCTTCCACTCTTATCATATCCGAAGCCAAAGCATCTATAACAGCAATGCCTGTATGAACAGTTGTCGGGTCGCCCCCCTCATCTTCCTGAACATCAATTGCAAATATCGCTGTATATGTCTTATTCTGTTCGACAACTATACTGCGAGGATTAGAGGTATCTTCATCGTCCCATTTTACAAATTTATAAGTATTTTTCGGAATTGCCAACAAATTAATAACCGTTCCCTTGCGATATGTACCGCCACCGCTAACAGCCCCCATATTTACATCGTTGGACTGAAGGGTTATCGTAAACTCTTTTGCACATGCCACAAAAACAAACAGCATGGCTATCGCCAATATTTTTATTTTCTTCACTGCTAATCATTTTCTGCAAAAGTACAACTTTTTTAGAAATGTTAAAAAAACAACTGCATTTTGCAAAAATACGATTTGAAATATTTTTTCGTTAATAGTGCATTGAAATAAAATAATAAATCCTTGTTATGCAACTTAAAACCATTATCAGCAATCAGCAAAATCCTTTTTTGAATTTAGCGGTAGAACAAAACTTAGTAAAACAAAACCCTGATGACACATTAGTATTGTATCTGTGGAAAAATTATCAAACGGTCGTTATTGGTCTTAATCAAAACCCTTATACTGAATGCGATGTAGATGCACTATTGTCTGAAGGGGGACATCTGATGAGAAGATTAACAGGCGGTGGTGCCGTATATCACGATGCAGGCAATCTTAATTTTTCTTTTATCATTCCCAAGCCATATTATAATGTTCCCAAACAATTTTCTGTCATACAAAAAGCCTTGCAAACATTTGGGTTGCAGACAGAAATATCCGGACGAAACGACCTTTTGTGCGAAGGACGTAAATTTTCTGGCAATGCCTTTGCAACAACAGACAAAATTAACAATCTGCACCACGGAACTTTATTAATAAAAACAGATACCACCAAGGTTCAAAAATACCTTAAAGTAAAACCCGGCAAGTTGAAAAAACATGGAGTTGCCTCTGTCAGCAGTCGCATTGTCAATCTTTCTGAATTGGCTCCAATCAATTCAGAAAACATTGTTCAGCCATTGATTAATGCATTTCAAGATGTATATCAAGCAACAACTCAAATCACACCCTTCGACCTTGTTTGCACGCCTGAGGTAATAGCACAAAGCAAAATGCTGGCTTCCGATGATTTTTTATTTGCCAAATGGAGAAATTTTCACACCAAACGAAGTGGATCTTTTGCTTGGGGAGAGGTGGAGTTGGATATTACGAGCAACGAGACTCTGCATTGTATTCAAAACATTGAAATTGCCACCGATTGTTTGCAATTACCTATTATTGAACAAGCCAAACTTTTGTTACAAGGTGCCTCTTTGGAACAAGCCCCAACTATACCCAATATTGAACATGCCAACATTTTACAAGACATCGTCAATTTGATATATAATTAACAATACCTACTGCTACTATACATCAAAAATATCATTCCATTTTTCTATAATGTAAAGCATAAAATGAGTATCTTTGCAGAAAATGAATTGTCAAATGAATAACATTGCAGAAAACATACAATCTATTCGTAATCAAATAAATAAAAACGTTCAATTAATTGCCGTTTCCAAACTGAAACCTTGTTCTGACATTATGGAAGCCTACAATACAGGACAACGTTTGTTCGGCGAAAATTATGTGCAAGAACTGGTAGAAAAACATCCCCAATTGCCAAAGGATATAAAATGGCATTTTATCGGTCATCTGCAACGCAACAAAGTAAAGTATATCATTGAATTTGTATCCTGCATACAAGGCATTGACAATGAAAATCTACTCAAAGAGGTTGACAAACAAGCCACCAAACACAACCGCATAGTGGATTGTTTGTTGCAATTTCACATTGCTCAAGAAGAAACGAAATTCGGATTTACCTTTGATGAGGCCCAACAAATGCTCCAAGACCCTAAATTCTCCGATTTGCAACACATACGCATTTGCGGAGTAATGGGCATGGCTTCGTTTACAAACGACACCCATAAAATTACCAAAGAATTCAAACAATTAAAAACTTATTTTGACACTTTAAAACAAAACTATTTCGCCGACAAAGACTATTTCAAGGAAATCAGTATGGGTATGACCAACGACTTTGCCATAGCCCAACAAGAAGGCTCAACAATGGTTAGAATCGGCAGTGCAATATTCGGAAAACGCTAAAAAATATACATAAAATGAAAACATTCGAAAACACAATAAAACAAGTTCTTATTCAAACAATCAACGATTTATACCATCAAACTGTTGATGAAAAAAATATTCAAATAAGTCAAACACGCAAAGAATTTACCGGCGATTTCACCATTGTGGTTTTTCCTTTTGTCAAATTGTCAGCAACGTCTCCGGAGGCTACCGCTCAACAGATTGGAGAGGCTATGCTCAAAAAAACAGATATATTGTCTGCTTTTAATGTTGTAAAAGGATTTTTAAACCTATCGGTATCCCAACAAGCGTGGCAATTGTTTTTTCAAGACATAAAATCATCTGATTTTCACTTCTTTAAGCCTGAAAATCAAGCACCTTGCGTAGTTGAATTTTCATCCCCCAACACCAACAAACCCCTCCATTTGGGTCATGTTCGCAACAACCTGTTAGGTTCATCCATCTGCAATATTTTAGAAAACAACGGCTTTAATGTAAAACGGGTTAATTTGGTAAACGATAGAGGTATTCATATTTGCAAATCCATGGTTGCATGGCTCAAATTGGGCAACGGAGAAACACCGGCAAGTTCAGGAATGAAAGGTGACAAATTAGTAGGGAAATATTATGTTGCCTTTGACCGTTGTTACAAAGAAGAAATACAACAACTTGTACAATCCGGTAAAACAGAAGACGAAGCCAAACAAGAAGCCCCTATCCTACTCGCTGCTCAAGAGATGCTCCGCAAGTGGGAAAATGGAGATAAAGAAGTACGCGACCTTTGGAAACAAATGAACGAATGGGTGTACGAAGGTTTTGAACAAACCTACAAACGTTTGGGCATACATTTTGACAAAATTTACTATGAATCAGAAACTTATCTTTTAGGAAAAGACATTGTCGCCCAAGGATTGGCAAATAATATTTTCTATCGTCATCAAGACGGTTCAGTACGTATTGATTTAACCCAAGACGGACTTGATGAAAAAATACTGCTCCGCAAAGACGGCACTTCTGTTTATATGACCCAAGATTTGGGGACAGCAAGCCTGCGTGCCAAAGAATATGCCCCACAAAAAATGATATATGTAGTTGGGAATGAACAAAATTATCATTTTGAAGTACTCAAACTTATTTTAGACAAAAAATTAGGTTTTGAATGGGGAAAAAATATCTTCCATTTGTCTTATGGCATGGTAGAATTGCCCAATGGCAAAATGAAATCACGCGAAGGAACCGTTGTTGATGCAGATGACTTGATGCAGGAAATGTATGAAGTGGCCAAACAAAATACAACAGAATTGGGCAAAATAGACCAATTCTCACCGCAAGAAGCACAACAATTGTTTGAAATGATTGGCTTGGGAGCATTAAAATATTTTATCTTAAAAGTTGACCCAAAGAAAAACATGCTCTTCAACCCTGACGAATCCGTTGATTTGAATGGAAATACGGCTCCTTTTATCCAATATACCCATGCAAGAATCTGTTCTCTTTTGCAAAAAGCAAAAGAACAAAACATTGACATTGATAAAAATACAGATTGTGCAATACCGGCAGCAGAATTGGAATTACTGAAAAACATCTACGATTACAGAAATGTACTCTGCCAAGCCGGTGAAGATTTAAATCCAGCCCTCATTGCTAATTACACCTATAATTTGGTAAAACAATATAATCAGTTCTACCAAAGCAACAAAATACTCAAATGCGAAGACAATGAATTAAGAATCTTGCGTTTACAATTATCTCGCTTAATTGCCAAACTCATTGCCCATGCTATGAATTTATTGGGCATTGATGTACCTGAAAAGATGTAAACAAATGATTTCTCAAATTGACATTGAACGAATCATCAGTGCCTGTCGCATTGAAGAGGTTATCGGGGATTTTGTTGACCTGAAAAGGAAAGGTGCGAATTATGCCGGAATATGTCCTTTTCATGACGACCACTCCCCCTCTATGATGGTATCAACGTCAAAAAACATATTTAAATGTTTTGTGTGCGGAACGGGTGGCGATGCGGTTTCGTTTGTTATGAAACACGAAAATTACACCTATCCCGAAGCACTGAAATATTTGGCTCAAAAATATGGCATTGAAATCAAAGAAACAGAAGATACGGCAAAAGAAAAAGCCATACAAACCGAAAGGGAACAACTTTTTAATATTGTAAATTTTGCAAAGACTTTTTTTTCAGACCAATTGCACCATACCGAAGAAGGGCAAAATGTCGGATTGACTTATTTTGAATCGCGCGAATTTTTGCCTGCCACTATCAAAGAGTTTCAATTGGGCTATTCACCCAAAACAAAAGATGCCTTGGTGCAACACGCTTTAAAAAACGGATATTCAATTGAGTTGTTGCAAAAAGCAGGGTTAGCCATTATTCACGACAATGTTAAAAAGATTTATTCCGACAGATTTCACGAACGGGTAATTTTCCCTATTCACAACACTTCTGGTAGAGTTATCGGTTTTGGCGGACGTGTAATGAGTGCGGGGAAACCCATACAGGGAGCCAAATATATCAATTCTCCCGAATCTGATATATATCACAAAAGCAATTCCTTATATGGTCTTTATTTTTCAAAAAACAACATACACAAAAAAGACAAATGTTTCTTGGTTGAGGGTTATACCGATGTTATTTCCTTTCATCAAGTCGGCATAAAAAACGTGGTTTCCTCTTCGGGTACTTCTCTGACACAAGAACAAATAAAACTGATAAAAAAATACACAAACAATATTACAATTATCTACGATGGCGACAGTGCTGGCATTCACGCTGCAATACGCGGTGTCCCCATGATTCTGAAAGAAGAAATGAATGTTAGAGTGGTGTTGCTTCCTCCCGAAGATGACCCTGATTCTTTTGCAAAAAATCATTCATTGGACGAATGTTTAAACTATATCAATGAAAACGAGCAAGATTTTATCAATTTTTACATTGATTTAAACAGCAAAGACATCGGGAATGACCCCATAAAAAGAGCGGAACTGCTCACCAATATCGCTTCAATGATTGCTATTACCAACAATGTTTTGTTAAGTGCTGTTTATGTCCAACAATGTAGTGCCAAACTTCACATTCCGGAAGATACTATTGCACAAGCCGTAAAAACAGAACGGGCAAAAATGCTCTTACTCAACAAAAAAAACAAGAATAACAACCAAACCGCTACCGAAGAAATACAAACCCTTATCAACAATACAGACAAACACTCGCACCCTAACGCTCACATTGAGGCATCAGCCAACAATATGTTGGAAAAAACAGAAAAACATTTACTCAAACTATTATTCAACAAAGGTGAATCGCTGATTTTCTTTGAAAATGAAGAAAACCCTGACTCGCCTATTGAATATAGAATAGACCAATATATTATTGACAATTTAGCGGAAGAAGAAATTGATTTATCTAATGACAATTATCAAAAACTACTAAACACTTATATATCATTTGCCGAAAAATATAACACCAATGTGGTGCGACATATATTAATGGATGCTGATGAAGAAACAAGAAATCAAATTCTTAACCTGCAAGAACTATTTTCCCCCGAAAGTATTCATTGGACAGACAGCAAAATAAATTCCCCTATCTTAACTACAGAAAACAATGAGGCCAAACTCTGCGAAGAAGTTGTTCGTACTATACAATATTTTAAATTGGAACACTTAGAAATTATTCGCAATCGACAATTCGAACGGCTGAAACAACCTTTGGACGAACAACTTTTAACAGAAACAATGCAAAAAATCCAAAATTTAAATCA
>JAFZUH010000286.1 GCA_017618435.1 Bacteroidales bacterium
GCGGAAGCGGTGTTGGTATCTTGTTGGAAATTGCACGCCAATTGCACCAACAACGCCCCAACGTAGGTATAGATATTGTCCTTTTTGATGCAGAAGACTATGGGGAGCCTCAAGATGAAAGACATTTATATGAAGGCGAAAATTGGTGTTTAGGCTCCCAATATTGGGCAAAAAATCCTCATTTGCGGTTCTATAAAGCCAAATATGGTATTCTTTTGGATATGGTTGGCGGGAAAAATGCCGTTTTTTGTAAAGAAGGTACTTCTAAATATTTTGCCTCGAACATACAAGACAAAATATGGAACAACGCCCACAAATTAGGTTATGCAGAACGCTTTTCCAACAATGTTTCAAATGCAATAACAGATGACCATCTGTATGTCAATTCTATTTTATCCATTCCTATGATAGATATTATCGAAATGCCGGCATACTCCCCTACAGGTTTTAATGCGACATGGCATACAATGAATGACAATATAGACAATATAGACAAAAATACGCTTAAAATAGTTGGTGAAGTAGTTTTATTTTCAATAAAAAATGAACAATAAAATAGATTTTTACATTTTGAGTTATAAAAAATTGTACTTTTGTCTTTTGAAAATTCTTTAAGAAAATGATAAAAACAAAAATATTTTTATCTTAAAAATAGAGATATGGAAAACGAACAAAATATGGATATTGAATCTTTGAACAAAGAGAACTTACAAGAACAAGTTGAACAACTCAACAATGATTCGGTTCAAGCAATGGTTTCAGAAAATGCGGAAAAAGACCAAGAAAACGTGTCTTCAGCAGATACTCCGACAACACTTAGTACCCAAGAAGAAACAACAGAAACAGAACCTTTTGATGAAACTATTTTTGACACCTACAACAAAGAAGAACTTATACAAGCCATGGAAGCCTGTGCAAAAGAAACCGATGTTGTCAAAATAAAAAAACAGGTTTCTTTGCTCAGAAGCCGTTTTTTGCAATTACTGAAAGAAAGCAAAGACCAAGCCCGAGAAGTGTTTTTGTCGGAAGGTGGCACAGAAGAAGATTTCAAATATCAACCTGATGATTTAGATAAACGTTTTGATGAAGCCTTTGGTTTTTACAAGGCTAACAAAAACCGCTATACCGAACTATTGGAAAAAGAAAAAGAAGAAAATCTGCAGAAAAAACTTTCTTTGCTTGACGAACTGAAAGAATTGGTCGATTCCGAACAAACGTTGAAACAAATTTACGACAAATTCAACGAAATACACAACAAATGGAAAGAAATAGGAGCGGTACCTCAAGCAAATACCAACGAATTGTGGCAAAACTATCATTTTTATGTTGAAAAATTCTTCAACAAAGTGAAAATGAATAGAGAATTGCGGGATTTGGATATGAAAAAAAATCTCGAACAGAAATTGAATCTTTGCGAAAAAGCAGAAGCACTGCTTTTGGAACCATCTATAACAGAATCATTCAAACTTCTACAACAATACCACCAAGAATGGAAAGAAATCGGAGCAGTGGAAGAAGACAAAAAAGAAGAACTTTGGAACAGATTCAAAATGATTTCTGACCAAATCAATCAAAAACGCAAAGAACATTACGAACAACTTGCCAAAGAACAAGAAAACAATTATCAAGCAAAGGTTGCTCTTTGCGAACAAATAGAATCCTTATTGTCAGAAGATTATAAAAGCACATTGAAAGCCTTGTCCGATATGGAAACAAAAGTTGTAGCCTTGTTTGATATGTGGAAAACCATAGGACCAGCGTCCAAACAACAAAACAACGATATTTGGCAGCGTTTTCATCGCAGTTTGGACAAATTCTACGAAGACAAACAGGAACTTTACAAGAAAAACAAAGAAGAAAAGGTTAATAACTACAATCTGAAAGTAAATCTATGCTTGCAGGCAGAAGCCATTGCCACAAGAACAGACTGGAAAAAAGCCACAGCGGAACTTTTGCAGTTGCAGGAAGAATGGAAAAAAATCGGCGGTATCAGCAAAAAACAGTCTGAACAATTGTGGACACGATTCAGAAAGGCTTGCGACGATTTCTTTGCTGCCAAAAGTGAATATTTTAAAAATTTTGCAGAACAATCTGTAGAAAACATTGAAAAAAGAAAAGCCGTTATTCAAAAAGCAAAAGATTTTGTTATTGGCACAGACAGAAAAGAATCTATTGAAGCCCTGAAAAACATTCAACGGGAATGGACTGAAATAGGCTATACTTCACCTGCGGAAAAAACAAAACTCCAACAAGAATTTGATGAAATTATCAATAAATATTTTTCCGAATTGAAAACCTCCGCCGGAGAAGAAAATTTCGCTGAGAAAGTATCCAAATGGAAAGAAGAAGGCAGTACTTCCCAACTGATTGCAGCAAGAAAAAAATATCAAAAAGAAATTGAAACAATCACCAAAGATTTATGCAATCTGGAAAACAATATGCTCATGTTCGGGAAGACCACAAAATCAGAAGTTCTTCGTCCTTTTGAATTAAAAATACAACACATGAAAGACGAAATTGCCAAATGGCAGGAAAAATTAACAATAGTGGAAAAAGAAATAAAAGAAATGACAAACAATAAGAAAGAACAATAAAATTCAATCTTTTCGATTGAATGCCCCTGTAGTTCAACGGATAGAACGGAAGTTTCCTAAACTTTAAATACAGGTTCGATTCCTGTCGGGGGTACAAAAAGAAAGTTATTTCCTTTCAATGTCTTCTCAAGAATCTAATTATAAGTTTTACAGTTCAACGGCTTTATGGTATAAAGATGTAATCGAAGACATTGCAAAAGCCCAAAAATATATATACATTGAATCGTTCCGTATAGCAGACGATGAAGTTGGTCAAGAACTTTCCGATGCCCTTATTGCCAGCCACAGACGAGGTGTGCATGTAAAAGTACTCGCCGACTGGTGGGGAACAGGCACCAACAACAATTGTATAAAAAAAATGCAATCTGCCAACATTGAAGTAAGGCTGTTTAAAAAATTTGTATTCGCCGCTATTTCTTTATTGAAAAAAAACCATTGCAGAGACCATAGAAAAATTATCGCTATTGATGACAAAATTTCTTATATCGGCTCCGCTAATTTTACACAATATTCAAAAAAATGGAGAGAATCTGTTTTGAGAATGGAAGGCGGAGTTTGTGCCACTTTGAAAAAAATATTTTTGGACAATTTCAAAATCTACAACAAAGATTTTACCATTACGCAATCCAAAAAATTGTATCGGAAAACCATTCGCTACAACAATTTGTTTTTTATTCGGGAAATACCATCAATATTTTCCCAGCGTATCAAAAAAAACTATCTGAAAATGATAGATAAAGCTGAAAAAAGTATTGTTATCGAAACCCCCTATTTCCTGCCGGGACACAGTATATACAAAGCCTTAATTCATGCAGTAAAACGGGGAGTGAAAGTAAGCATTGTTCTGCCACAAAATTCAGATGTAAAATTGGCAGATTACGTAAGAGATTTATTTTTGGAACAATTGCATAATCATGGTATAAATATTATGTTTTTTCAACAAGGGAATTTGCATGCCAAACTCATAAGAATAGACGATAATATTTTTTCTATCGCTTCAGCAAACATTGACCACCGCAGTTTTAAATACATGTTTGAAATTGCCATGCTGGGCAACGATGAAAATATTACACTTCTAATAGACCAACACATTAAAGGCACACTGGAAAGAACATTGCCTTTTGATAAAGAAAAATGGCAACAGCAATCTTTTTTGAAAAAAATATTTGCCCTTATAATCTTACCTTTTAGCCATTTGCTATGATGAAACTCAATACAAAGAAAAAATGCTTTATTCTTTTATCTGTCGGTATTGTTTTATTGGCATTTTGCAGTTTGTTTGTTTTGCTCAATAATGGCGGCTCTTTTTCAGAACACCGTTATGAGGCTTATCAACAAACATTTTGGAACAAAGAAAAACAAGTTGATGATATTCTTTTAACACTAAAAGAAAAGAAACACATCAATAATTCCGAAGATTTGTCAAATATTTTGAAATCCAATTATATTGACGGAAATTCATTTTATATATTTGTATATCAAGATTCTACAATAAAAGCATGGAATACCAACAGATTCAGAGTACCGCAAAATTTACGGCAAGAATCACTTGATTCCATTTATCAGACTCAAGACCAATGGTTGTATATCAAAAACATTTCAGTTGAAAACACAATATATTTTGTCGGCTTTTCTTTAAACATGCTCAACCGCAACAAAAACGACAAAGTGTTTCCCAATCCCGTTCCTCTAAATTTAACCCCGAATACCAATCATTTTATTGTTGCCAATCGTTTTGATGAACCTGTATTCGGCTTGAACTTTCAAACGAACAATGACGAAAATACATTGTTGGCGGTAATTATTCTGTTCTTAACAATGACGGCAATTGTTCTTATTGTTTATGCTCTTGCCGGTTTGTTGAATATGTTGGCACTTTTTAAACAAAGTCCCATTTTTCTTTTTGTTTTGGCAAGTAGTGCATTAATAGGATTTGCCGAAATATTATTATGGAAAGGAACTGTTTTTAGCCAGAAACTATTCACTCCTCTTTATTATTCTTCTTTTAAAATTGTCTCTTTAGGCGAGTTGTTTGTAATGTCTTACCTTTTTCTAAATATCGCCGTTTTGTTTGACAATTTTTTCACTTTGTCAACCGACAATAGCAAAAAATATATTAAAATCATTGGTACAATTATCTGTTTAAGTGCAATTATTGTTATTAATTATTTGATTTGTACAATTATAATAGATATACCTCAAGACAGTATCATCACCTTACAACCCGGAATGATGTTTCAATACGATATTTTTAGTTGGGTTGCCATTATATCTATTTTATTTTTATTTTGGACAATATTGATTACCGGCAAAAAAGCGATTTACGAAATATATAAAAAAATAGGAAACACCAAATTATTTTTAATTACCAGCCTGAGTACCATCGTGGGGGTCTCATTTTTTTTAATTCCTTCTCAAGATTTAGCCGACAGACCTTTTGCATTTTTGTCTTATCTTGTTTTTATATTTTTCTTTATCGGTCTTATTATTATTCAAACATTCAAGAAAAAACCCTATTTTTGGTTCTATTGTTCCTGTATCCTTACAATGAGTTTGATGTTGTTTTTCAATGTAAGACATTCCAACAAAGACAAAGAAAAAATGCAAGAAGCAACTCTTGTAGAACAAATTTTTCTGCAAGAAGACCCTTATATAAAATTTGAATTGCAAGAAATTGTTTCACAAATAGAAACAGATTCCACATTAAGGCATTATCTGTCTATTGACTCAAAGGAGAAATCCAATATAAGAAATTATATTTTCAGCAAATATTTTGCAGACAAATTTGACAAATACAATCTTTTTATCAACGTAGGCAATCTTTCAGACGAAAAAGACCGTTTGAAAATAACTTCGCTCAAACAAAAGTATCTACCGTCAGATACAAGCCCAACCGCCTCCATTTTTTCCCGCCAAAGGCGATTGGGATTTACCGAATATATCATTCACCAACCCATACAAACAAATGCTTGCACTTACACGATTTTAATTGTATTACAAAACAATACTTTTGCCAATATTGCCGAAAATCCCAACAACAATTTTGCTCTTGCTGTTTATGAAAAGGGTGTTTTGAGAGCAACGGTAGGACAAGGAAAAAAAACTTTTGCTTCTGCCTTTTCCGCCTATCATCAAAACAGAAACCATAGCCCTATACATTTTGAACATGACAGAACAGACTATTCTGCTTATGCAAAAGACAACTATATTCTGCTGTTTACTCCAACAAAAGTTTCTCCATGGCAAAACATTGCTTTTATGGAAATTATACTTATTATGAATCTTATCTGTTCATTTTTTATCCTGTTTTTATCTGCATTTTTTAATCCTAAAATAAAACATCTTCCAATAAGTATAAGCCTGATATTTAACAGTTTTATCGCTTCGTTTTTTGCTATTGTTGTTATCATATTCATGATTTTTTTCGTTCGTTTCTATATTATGACAAGAGAAGAATATCATGAAGAAATGTTAATGGACAACGCTAAAGAAATTCAACGGACCATATTTCTAACTATCGAAGAAAACAATATTACCACGCTCAACGAATCCGCTTTGGCAAAAATAAACGATGTGGTAGAAAAATTATTTGATGCCGAATATTTAGACGTAAACATTTATGACCAATTCGGACGGGTTGTGCAAAGTTATGGTAAAGCCATGATGGCCAACACTATCATTAACCCTTCCGTGTTTCAAGTTTTTGCTATCAAAAACAGCACAAAATTTTTCAAAGAACAAGAAAACTCCAACTACAATTTTATCTATCGGGCAATAAAAGACAACAACAATCATATTATCGGTTATACCGGTTTATTAGCCCCCAAAACTACATCATTCCAACAAATTATAGTTAAATACAAATATTTTGTTTCTAAATTTATCGGGCTGGGACTCTTTATCGTTTTTGCCATTATTGTTTTGGGATTTGGTATGGTTAGAATTTTGACAAAACCACTACAAAAAGTAACGAAAAATCTGTTAAATATAGATGTTGAAAATCAAAATTTTGAAAAAATATTTTGGACAAGAAACGATGAAATAGGACAATTGGTAAAAAGTTATAATATTTTGCAAGAACGTTTGCAAATCAGTGCCGAAATATTAGAAAAAAATGCCCAAGAAATGGCATGGAAAGAAATGGCCAAACAGATTGCCCATGAAATAAAAAATCCGCTAACCCCTATGCGATTGAAAACCCAAATGCTTTTGCAAAATATTGACAATATTGATAAAACAAGATTAAAAGATTATATGCAAATGATTTTAGAACAGATAGATGTTTTAAATGAAACAGCGTCTTCCTTTTCCACAATTGCCCGAAATACAACCAACAATGCCCAAATAGAAAACATCTCCGACCTTATTGGGGACAGCATACATTTATTTGACGAAGAAAATCATATAAAATTTAGTTTTACAGAAAAATACGCTAATACCAAACCTTTAGCTCTAATTGACAAATCTCAATTTATCAGGGTTTTGGTCAATTTAATCAAAAATGCAATCCAAGCCCGAAAAGCAGACAGAATACTGAACATTGATATTCTACTGCAAAACTATGGGGAACACTTTTGGCAAATCAGCATTACCGACAACGGCAAAGGTATTCTCCCTGAAGAAAAAGACAATATATTCCAACCCAATTTCACCACCAAAACCTCTGGCAGTGGCATTGGCTTGTCTGTCGTAAAAAACATTGTCTTTTCGTGGGGAGGCAATATTTCGTTTGACTCCAAACCCGATGAAGGGACAACCTTTACCTTTACCCTACCCCGCTACGAAAAGATTTAGAAAGGCAAAGTGTCAAAAGGTTCTTCCTCTGATAAGAAAGGCGGCAACTCATCTTTGCTTGCATCTGCAATATTTGAAACAGCCTCTGTTTTGGCAGGTTTTTGTTCCATATTGTTGGCATTGCTGATATTCCACGCTCTTACATTCGTATACCATTTGCCAGTATATTCTCGAGATTCAATGTTTATAGATACTTTAACTCTGCTACCGACTGTAAATTGAGAGCCTAAAACATTTGTTTTCTCGCCCCAAAGTCCAATACAAACTTTTTGAGGAAATTGATCCAAGGTTTCAAGTATAAATTCTTGTTTTTCCCATTGTCCGTTTTTCCCTGTACCTGTTTGTTTGGGTAATATATTGATAATGTTTCCAATAATTTCCATTGCTTATTTTTTATTTGTTTTCCGCTTTTTCTATTTCTTTTTGCAAATTGGCCGGCAGATTTTCCACACAATGATGACATTTCATTTCCAATGAATACATTCTGCCTATACAATAATTGGAATGTTTGCAGCCGCTGCGTGTTATTTCACCTGATTTCAGTTTATTGACAAAATCTGTATCGTGTACCAAGGCTCTTGCCATCTGCACAGCGACAAAACCTTCATTCAAAACCTCTTCCATTTTTTCTTTGGAAACAATGCCTCCGACATATATAAGAGGCAATTGTACTGCTTTGCGAAATTCTTTGGCATCTTCCAAAAAATAGGCTTCTTTAAAAGGAACTGTAGGTATGAGCAATCTTCCGAAAAATCTGATACCTATTTTTAACCACCAAAATTTCCAAGGGTCCATATAATGTGCCAATGTTTTCAAGGGCATAGCACCTCTCATCACTTCCATAGGAGCCTTGCTGACAAAACCGGCAGTAAGTACAAGGGCATCAACTTTCAGTTCTTCCAATTTTCTGGCAACTTCCAAACACTCGTTGCGTTGCATTCCCCGTTTGAAGCCATCGTGCATATTCACTTTGACAACTACAGCCAAATCTTCCCCTGCCACTTCTTTGACTTTTTTGATAACCATCTCCATAAATCTCATACGATTGGCAAGGCTACCGCCAAATTTATCTTTTCTATGATTGGTGTATGGAGAAAGGAATTGACTGATAAGATAACCATGACCAGCATGTATTTCCACACAATCAAAGCCGGCACGTTTAACCATTTCCACAGCCCGACCGAAATCTTCAACAAGGTCATTTATCTCATTTTCTTTCAGCTTTCTGACAACGGTTGGCGAATAC
>JAFZUH010000287.1 GCA_017618435.1 Bacteroidales bacterium
ACCATCACCGAAAAAGGATTTGAAGGCTCTAATTTTCTTGCAGGCCTGAACGAACATTTAAGGAATCTTTCTATTTGTAAGAACAGCAAAACATTACCATTGTTGTCTTTAAGCGATAACATTAAACAGAAATATCAAGAACAAGCCGAAAAATTCACCGCCAAACAATTGGTTGATTTACTGACATTGTTCACACAATACGAATATCAATACAAAAACATACCCAACAAACGTTTGCATGTAGAAGTTGCTTTGCTGCGTGCCTGCAATATCAACAAAGTCAGGCAATCGTGAGGTCGATAATGACGAGCCGCAAAATTTGATAGCCAACACGGTCAATTCTAATAAAGAGAATACTACTCATCTTTTTAGAAAACCTCAAGTTGTTGCCCCAAAATTCAAAACGACCTCTATCAAACATCTACTTCATGAGAATGAAACTACAACCGATAAACAAGAAGAAGCAAAGGATACATCTTGTACCATTGCAACGTCCGAAAACAATTCAAGCACAACACCTCAACCATCTATTGAAGAACAACAATCGCATATTGATACACATTCCGCAGATAGTGAACATTCATCAGCAATAAACATTGAAGAGCAGCCACCGCTTGCTGAAACCGACAACAAGACCATTGACGAAACGCCTACTTTGGAAAAAACAGAAGTAGCAGCAAATACCGAAGTGGAACCAAACACCAATATACATCCTATTGATATTGATACTATTTGGAAAACTTGCGTGGAACAACTATCTGATGAATATTATGCAGCCAAAAAATTTTTGCATAAAATCAATATCACGGAACAGGAAAACAATATTATAGAAATACACGTGGGAGGTTCCTCCATCAAAGAAATACTTTTACCCACCATTCCTATACTATCGGCAGCATTATCACAACAACTGCGACAATCTTATACGCTATCGATAATTGTAGAAAAATCACAAAACACTAATACAGAATCTTTTATTGACTATTC
The DNA here is from genome assembly GCA_017618435.1 of Bacteroidales bacterium. Classification (GTDB taxonomy): domain Bacteria; phylum Bacteroidota; class Bacteroidia; order Bacteroidales; family WCHB1-69; genus UBA1205. Next base: position 988 of record JAFZUH010000287.1, read on the forward strand.
CAATCCTGAAACAATTCTGAATAATATTATAAAAGAAAACGAAGCCGTTTTGGAATTGAAAGAAAAACTCAATTTACACTTGATTTACAAGTAGGCATTTATGCTTATCTTTTCTTTGTATCTATTACAATTTTGCATATTATAATTTTATATATTTGCAAAAATATTTTTTCATTTAAAAGACAAAAAACATCTTGCCTAAATTGACCACGTTAAAACCAACAGCCAAGCGATGACAACAACTATCAGTAAAATAGGAAAATATAATTTCACAGCAGAAGCCGTACATTGTGATATCAAACAAAATTTATTCATAAGTACCCTTTGTCATCATATTTTGCGAGCAGCAGACCTTCATTCCACAGAACGCAATTTCGGCATGAACTATTTGAAAACCTTAAACAAAACTTGGGTTCTATCTCGATTTGCTTTGGAAATATTTCAAATGCCCAAAGCATACGATAATTTTTCGATAGAAACATGGGTGGAAAATGTAATGAAAAATTTTACCGCCAGAAATTTTGCCATTCTCAATCAAGCAGAACAAACTTTAGGATTTTGTCGTTCTATATGGTCAATGATAGATACGGAAACTCGCCACCCTATTGACTTATTTTCTGTTCATAACGGCGAAATCGTCAATTATATAACCCCAGAAAAAGATTGTCCGATTGCAGGCTTTTCCAATTGGAAAACCAACAGCAATACAAAGTGTACCAAACAAATACAAATATTGTATAGCGATTGCGACAGCAATGGACATCTCAACAGCGTAAAATATATTGACCACGTTTTAGACCTTTGGGACCTTGATTTCCACAAAACATTTCACGTTTGCAGAATGGAAATTGCCTATCAAGCAGAATGTTATTTTGGAGATACGCTATTGATATACAGCACTGAAATACCAACAGAAAATGCTAATACCAAAGAATTTAGAATACAAATATGCAAACTTCTTGCTTCTGAAAATACTGAAATTGAAGTTTCCAAACTAAAAGTCTGTTTTATCAAACAATAAGAAGAAAAAAATGGGAGTTATTCAAATTTTTTGTACCCCAAAACAAATATCATTGAAGATAGGTCTTTGCTTATCCTTGTTATCGTTTTAAGTAAAGGAGTATCGCTGTTCTTGATTTTAAAGAATGCCACTTTATTATGTTCAAACGATAGTACACAAGTTTCACCGTCAAACACATCACCACTTATAGTTACGGAAGTTGATGTTGTTTTTTCCTTTTTATTTGTTTGTTGAATTTTCTGACTTGGAATCAAAACAATTTTATTTATTCTTATAACAATATCTTTATCTGAACGATAATCAACATTTTCATCTTTTTGCAAGTGATAATCTTGTTTTAATAATTGTTTTTGCATTTTATTAAACAAAACATTCACACACACTTGTTTTAACGTATTTGAAGATACATCTTCTTGATTATAAATACAATATTTCACATTTTCATCGGCTATGGGCAAAATCACGACAATTCGTCTTTGTGAAAAATCAAAAGACTGATACTTTTTGACAGTATCAATGAAATTATACCAATTTTGATATTTAATACATTGATTTTGAGCATTATCATTCCCTATAAACACCCAAAGACAAACAAAAAACAAGCCTATTTTTTTCATCGTTATGTTCAAATATTTACACATTGCAAAGATATTTAAAATTTCCAAACAAAAAAATAATTATCTTTGCATTATGTTATCTCAATTTCTAACATTTATAAACAAGCATCAACTAATTGCCCCAACAGACCGCATATTGCTGACTGTGAGCGGTGGTGTGGATTCTATGGTAATGTTGCATTTGTTTATGCAAACTGACTTTCAATTTGCCATTGCCCATTGTAATTTTCAATTGCGAGGGCAAGATTCCATTGATGATGAGCAATTTGTAAGTCATTTTGCCCAAGAACACAACATTCAACTATTTACCCACACATTTGACACTAAAAACTACGCAAAACAGAAGGGCATTTCCATAGAAATGGCTGCAAGAGAATTGAGATACAATTGGTTTCAGCAACTACTCACAGAACATCACTATACATTGATTGCAACGGCACACCACCAAAACGATGTTTTGGAAACATTTTTCTTGAATATGCTTAGAACAACGGGCTTGTCAGGCTTGCGTGGCATCAAAACCAGACAAGGCAATATCATTCGCCCAATGTTGTTTTGCGGAAAAAACGAAATTCTGCAATATGCAGAAAAAAATCATCTGCAACACAAAGAAGACATTACAAATCAAGATGATACAATTCTACGAAATTATATTCGCCTGCATATTCTTCCTGAATTTGAACATCTAAACCCCAATGCCCAAAA
>JAFZUH010000288.1 GCA_017618435.1 Bacteroidales bacterium
AAACGGAATATGTATGTATATGCCGGACATTATTCGTCTTCGTCTTCCGCTTCGTTGTCCATTTCAATGTTATTGTTTGTAGCGTTGCCGCTGACAACAATCACGATTTCGCCTTTGACGGTTTTGGTGCCAAAATAACTGATGGCTTCGCTCATTGTTCCCCTGAAATACTCTTCATATATTTTAGTGATTTCCCGTCCGACACAAATCTGGCGGTTGCCCATTGTTTCCAATAGTTGTTCCAAGGTTTTCAGCAAACGGAACGGCGACTCATAAAGTACAAAAGTGTCGTCCATGGCTTGCAGTTTTTGCAGTGCCGACATCCTCCCCTTTTTTCGGGGCAGAAATCCATAGAAATAAAATCTGTCGCAGGGCAATCCAGATGCTACCAAGGCAGGCACAAAAGCCGTTGCACCGGGCAGACATTCCACTTCGATGTTGTTTTTCAAACATTCCCGCACAATTAAGAAACCCGGGTCAGAAATGCCGGGCGTACCCGCATCGGTCAGCAAGGCTGTAAGTGAATGCGATTGTATTTTTCCGATATAATGTTGCAACATCTGATGTTCGTTGTGCTGATGGTAAGGCATCAAAGGTTTGTCTATGCTGTAATGTGTCAATAATTTTTTGCTGACACGGGTATCTTCCGCAAAAATAATATCAGCCTCCTTCAAGACATTCAAGGCTCGGAGGGTTATATCTTCCAAATTGCCTATCGGTGTAGGCACTAACACTAACTTACTATTCATTTTCCGCTAAATTTGTTGCAAAGATACAATTTTTTGACAGGCGGACAACACAAAAAAAAGGATAATCCGAAAGGATTATCCATGAACAAAATTTTTAAAATCGACAAATCTATATTTTATTTGTTTTTTATGGCAAACTCATAGCCTGCACGTATGGCGGCCAGATTGGATTTTACCACCTCTTCGCCCTTGCGACCGAAGATACGTTGTATGGAATTTTCCAATTCTGCCAAATCCAAGTCCAAGAACGGAACGGTAGCACCCAACAAAACCATATTGGAACGTGCCTTCACAACTTTTGCCATTTCATTGGCGTTGAAAGCAACCACATTTTTTATCTTGTTCAATTCAGCCATCACCTTTTCCATATCGGGATAGTTGCTGATATTGACAAAAGGTTCCGAATTGGTGATGATACACCCCTCTTTGGACAAGAACGGCAAATACCGCAAGGCCTCCATAGGTTCGCTTGACAAGATGATGTCGGCTTGCCCTTCAGGAATAACGTCTGCATAGATGGGTTTGTCGGAGATACGCAGGTGGGAAAAAACAGAGCCACCGCGTTGGGACATTCCATGTATTTCTGATTGTTTCAAATTCAAATCTTTGTTTAGTGCTGCATCTGAAATTATTTTGGCAACCGAAACGATACCGTCTCCGCCAACTCCGCACAATATTATATCTTTCTTCATGATTATTTCCTCCTGTTTGTTTAGATTATTTTTTTTCGCCAATATGCTTTTTGAGTTCTACAATACATG
>JAFZUH010000289.1 GCA_017618435.1 Bacteroidales bacterium
ACAAAGAACAATGGAATTTGGCTATTATCGCTTCCAAAGACGGTTATCTCAATAAAACCCACATCTTAAATCAAAATACGGGTGACATGGGAAAAACTATTCCTCTCAATTTTATTATGGAAACCTACGGAATAACTATTTCTGGTAGAGTAACTGATTTTTATGGTCACCCAATAAGCAATGCAAGTATATTGGATTGGGTAGATTATGATGGTTATTCTGAATGGGAATTAGTTTCGACAACTCAAACTAACAGCAATGGAGAATACCAATTGGTTGTTCCTTCAACGTATATTATAAAAGAAGGTAATGTTACTCGTAATTGCCGTTATCACACATTTAAATGCAAGTATGCAGATTATCCAACTCAATCACAGAAATTGTATACAGCAGATTCTGATAATGGGAAATCATATACATTTAATTTTACACTCAAATATGAATGGGAGTTTTAAATAGTTTCATGATGATTCACTAAATAATATTTTTATGAAAAGATATAAATACAATACTTTTTTTCTAATCATATTCTGTTTATTTCATTTAGGTATGAGTTTTGCTCAAAATACAGATTTTGATGCCTACCGCAAGCAAAAACAACAAGAGTGGAACACCTATACAAATGCCAAGCAAAAGGAATATGCCGAATATCGAGACAAACTGAATGCCGCATACGCCGAGCGAATGAAAACAAGTTGGAAACCTTTTCAACTTTCTGCAGCCAAGCCGGTTCCCAAACAACCTGAACCACCCACACCTACCGTAAAGCCTGACAACGAAAAGGCTCCTAGCCAACCTCTTCCCGTAAAAGAGGTGGTAAAACCGATTGTACCCGAAGCCCCCAAACCTGTTAAGCCCATCGCACGACCGGAACAGGAAGAAGTTCCGCTATATACGTTCAAATATCACAATACCACATGCAATATTCATTTGCAAAAAAATCAAGCCTTTTCGCTGTCAAATGTTTCAGAGGCTTCGGCTGCAGCAGCATGGAAACAAATGTCAAACAATGGGTTTGATATTGTTGCCGATGATTGTTTAAAACACAAAGAACAATTGGCATTGAACGATTGGGGCTACATAGAATTAACCAAAGCATTGGCTTGTAGTTTTTTAGGGAAGGGCAATAGCGAAGCAGTTCTTATGCAGGCTTATCTTTTGGTTCAATCGGGGTATAAAATACGTCTTGCCAAGGGAAACAACCGTTTGGTATTGATGATACCTTTTTCCGATGAATTGTATGGCTACTCTTTTATGTATTTGAATGGGGAACGGTATTACCTGATGAGTGATGATAAACGAGGCGGTTCTTATTCGGTTTTCACTGAAAGATTTGAAGGAGAAAAAACACCTTCGTTGAGTATTCAGGCTGAGCCTCAATTTGCAGACAATCCCACCAGCCCTAAAACATTTGCCTCCACAAGATTTCCTACAGTTTCGGCAAGCGTTTCCAGCAACAAAAACCTGATAGAATTTTATAATACTTATCCGATAACAAGCCATTGGAATGAATATGCAAAGGCTTCGTTAAGCAAGCGAGTAAAGCGGTCATTGTATCCTATGTTGAAAAAGCAGATAGCAGGCAAGACATCATTGCAGGCGGCCAATATTTTATTGAATTTTGTACAAACTGCATTCGATTACAAAACAGACCAAGAGCAATTCGGCTACGAAAGACCTTTGTTCGGAGATGAGATTTTTTATTATCCCTATTCCGATTGCGAAGACCGTTCCATTTTGTTTTCTATTTTGGTTCGGGATTTACTTAAATTGGATGTTGTTATGCTGTTTTATCCGGGACATTTGGCTACAGCCGTACATTTTACAGAAGAAGTTTCAGGATATTATTTTATGGTAAAAAACAAAAAATATATTGTTTGCGACCCCACTTATATAGGTGCCCCCGTGGGAGATTGTATGCCACAATTTGTCGGAACAAGTGCAACAATAATTGAAATTTAAAATAATAAAAATGCAAAAGAAAACAAAACGTAAAAAAAACATTATTACTCTTGTAGTACTTACACTTACCTTAATGACATTAGGCGCAAGTTGTCAAAAGAAACAAGAAACAGGAACACTCTATGGTATAATTACAGACAAAGTAACCGGTGAACCCGTAAAAGGCGTTAATGTTGAATTGTTATCCACAGACCATAAAACTCAAACAGGAGCAGACGGCTGGTATAAATTTACCGAAGTGAATATAGGCGAATATGAATTGCAGGTAACCAAACAAGGTTATAGTTTTGTCAAAAGTCAAGTTTCCGTGCAAAACAATTCTGTTCGCAGTGATGCACAGATTGAATTTGTCCCCACTTTTCAATACAATGGACATACGTATATGGTGGCTCCTGATGCAGGAGGAGCTATGATATTAACTTATGCACATTATTCCTATTGTCAAGAATTAACGGTATATGGCTATTCGGATTGGAGATTACCGACAAAAGATGAATTGCAGCAAATGTATATTGATAAAGATAAAATTGGAGGATTTTTGGATAAAGTTTATTGGAGTTCTACCTACAGCAGACGTGCGTCTTCAGGAGATCTTTATTATTGTATTTTATTTTCGACTGGAGATGTATTGGAGGGACTCCCCAGTTCATTTTTGCATGTCCGCCCCATACGGATAGAGAATTAATAATTAAGTAACCCGTTGCTGAACTTAAAACAGAACATAATCTAATCCACCTATATTAAAATATTGATTATTAACAATATTTACAATCTAACTTTTCTCTCCTCTTACACAAATACCCCTATTTTCACTTTTCAAAAAGTGAA
>JAFZUH010000290.1 GCA_017618435.1 Bacteroidales bacterium
ATTTTTACTTTAATACTGCATTATACAAACTCACATGTATTGCATTTGATTGATTTATATTGTGTTATACATTCTGATTATTACAAATAAGCCTTTCCGTAGTTATTTTTAGAGGTTCCCTAAAATAATATTTTAAAACTTTCCAAATTGGATTTTAGTAAATATTAACTTGAGAACAAAAGAACTAAGTATAAATGTGAAATATAATAGCGAATCTATTTATGAATTGATAGAAATCATAGAATACTATATCTATCAGCAGTATAATATGGAAGAGAGTGTGGTAGTTAAAGATTATTTGTGTGACCATATTAAATTTCATACTTGGACGATTTCTCCGATATGTCTAAATGGAAAGACTTACACTATAATTAAACTTTCAGATGTCGCTATAGATTATATTTTGCAGGATATGAATAAGTTTTCTTTTGATGATATATTGTATAGAAATATGGAAGTTTTAAAAGATTGTTTACAATAATATTATAATTATGGATTCGGGAATTATTATTGCATTGATTCTTGGTGGTGCCAGCATTGTGAGTTCAATTTGTTTTGGCTTAATTCCGAGCATTCGTAAAGAAAAATTAGACAAAATGCAAACCAAAGTGAATAAAATGATCAAAGACATTCATTTCTTTTACAATCTTGAGCAGAATTACATTCAAGAACTATCAGAAATGACTGGAAAAAACAAGGAAACCATAAAGAAAGATAAAAGAACTCAAATAGAAAAAACGGTTGGATATTCCTTAAGTCAATATGCCAAACCAAGTGTTACCAAAAAGGAAATTATAAACAAATAAAATAAAAAATTGTATGGAAATGGAAGAAGTAAAAAGCACTATTGAAAATTTTATAAACGAAAGAAAAAAGAACAAGGAAGTTATCAATCATAGATATACTTCGTTTGATTTTAGTTATAACTATTTCTATCATAATAGAGGCAATTTACTTGGAGACAACTTGCAAGAGAGTTGTTTGCAATTATGGGCATTTTTGGCAAGTTGGTGTATGATAGTACGGGGTAATGAGTTGCAAGGTAAGAATTATGCTTCCCTTATGGGTGTTGTTCAATATATCAATAAACATCCTGAATATTACGATTTAACATTTGAAGATAAGGATTACATCAAAAAAGTGCTGGATTTGTATAAGGGGATTGATACCGCTTTGAATTTTACGGTACAGAAAAACAGAAAAACTCTGGTTACCAAAATTATATTAGGCGTATATGCATGTTGTCCAGCCTTTGATAGCAGATTTTGTACAACATTCGGTTTATCCTCACAAGGACGTCTTACAGAGAAAAATCTTCAGGTTGTTGTCGATTTTTATCGTAAGCATAAAAAACAAATTGATAGTTTTAAAATACCAACAGAAATTCTTCCTTTTGAAAAGAAAGGAAAAATGAAATCACTATTTTATACACCTGCAAAAATAGTTGATATGTATGGTTTTGAAAAAAACGAAAAAATATTTTAAATTATGGGACTATTTAATAGAAAAGAAGGCGGATTAATGGATGTGATCCGCTGTGATGAAGAAAATTATTTGGTATGGAAGTGGCGTCCCGCAGGGGAAGCCCTCAATAGTACAAAAAAAGAAAATGCGATACGCTATGGCAGTACCCTGCACGTAAAAGACGGTGAAATGGCGGTATTTGTTTATAAACAAAACAACGGCACCCAGCAAGATTTTATTATGGGACCATACAACGATACCATCAAAACAGCCAACTTTCCTGTGCTTACAAGCATAGTCGGGGCTGCATTCGGTGGAGCATCTCCGTTTCCTGCAGAGGTTTATTTTTTCAATTTGCAGGGTAACAATCAAATAAAATTTGCAGTACCTTATTTCCCTGTGGCAGACCCCCGTTTTTTGGATTTCACCGTTCCGGTGGCGGTTCGAGGACAACTAACCTTTAATCTAACAGATGTAAAGGCATTTATCAAATTGAACCGCTTGGTGGATTTTTCTTTGGAACAATTCAACAATCAGATAAAAGGCATGGTAAGCAAATATGCCAAGGCATTTGTCGCCAATTGTCCTGCCGACAACGGCATACCAGTGTTGCAGATGGAACGCAAGATAACGGAGATAAGCGACTTGATGCAACAAAAATTGGCTCCGCAGTTGGCAGACGATTTCGGTGTCAACCTCAAACGTCTGGATATTGCTGCCATAGAAATAGACCAAGAGAGTGAGGACTACAAGGAATTTCTCCATGTTACCAAAGAACAGCAGAAAATTATCGCCGAACAGGCGGGAGAAAGAGCCAAGATAGACACCAAAATGTACGAGAAATCCGCCTCTTTGGGTATAGAAAGTCAAAACTTGCAGGCACATACTATCAACAAACAAGCCGAAGTATTGTCGGCTGCCGCCAACAATCTGGGACAAATGAGCCAGATGAATATGGGCGGAGACGGTGGCAGTTTCGGCATGAACCCTGCCGGCATGATGATGGGTATGGCTATGGGCGGCGCCATGGGCGGTCAAATGGCCAATATGATGAACAATGGCTTGGGACAAGCCCAACAACAGGCACAAGCCACACAACAGCAAATGGCACCACCGCCAATGCCACCACAAGTGCAGTACACGCTTAATATAAATGGTCAAAACATGGGACCTTATAATATGCAGCAATTGCAACAAATGGTACAAAACGGGCAATTGACCGCACAAACCTACGTTTGGAAACAAGGTATGGCCAATTGGGAATTAGCCGGCAATGTGCAGGAACTCTCCATGTTGTTCGGAGCCATTCCGCCGCCTCCTCCCCCTATGCCGTAACATTTAGTTTAATTTAAAAAATATTAATTATACCAACATGAAAATCAATATTATACCAACCATTATAGCATTGGCTGCCAGTGCATTGATAGCATACGCTTTGTATGCTTTCTGTAAGACAGAAGGTCAGGAACTATTATTAGCCGTTGGTGGCGGCATTGCCCTGTTTTTGCCTTTGGCCACCTGCTTCGGCATACGCTTTGAGCAAGGACGCACTTCTGCCAACATCGCTGTTGTCGGCGGCGTGTTTTTCGCAGTGTTGCTCGTCGCACAATTGATTTTCGCCTTTGTGCAGTTCAGCACACCTGCATACGTCATTGTAACCGGTTTGCTGCTGCTGGTGTTTTTGTTGTGTGTTTATGGTATTGCCAAGGCAAACCAATAATGTATTTTTAGAAGATTAGAATTGTAGGGCTGTCATTGTATGGCAGCCCAGCTTTGCTGAAATAAAAAACAGGCTTGTTATGAGTAAAATCAAAATAAAAAACTTTGGTCCAATCCGCGAAGGTTTTAATGAAAATGACGGTTGGATGGATGTCAAGAAGGTGACGGTCATGATTGGTGATCAGGGATCCGGCAAAAGTACGGTGGCAAAATTAATATCGATATTTTCTTGGCTCGAAAAGAATGTTGTGCGTAAATCCATTTCAATTGAACAAATTACCACTTCCGTTTTTAGAAATCTGTGTGCGGCACAGGAACTATATGAATACTTCAGACAAGATACATTTTTGTCTTTCGAAGGAGAGGCTTGGGATTTTG
>JAFZUH010000291.1 GCA_017618435.1 Bacteroidales bacterium
ATAGGCTTATCCGGAAATATTCTAATCCACAATTGACCTTCACGTTTCATATGACGTGTTATTGCTTGACGAGCAGCTTCTATTTGACGACCTGTCATTAAGCATTCCTGAGTTGCTTTTAGGGCGAACGAACCAAACGCAATTTCACTACCTCGTTTGGTGTTTCCTTTCATTTTGCCCTTTTGGACTCTTCTATATTTTGTTTTTTTAGGCTGTAACATCGCTTTATCTTTTATTTATCTTCCTTTATTAAACTATTTACGTCTTTCACCACCACGTTCACTCCGTCTTATCATTGGTTTACGACCATCTTTGTTTGAAATTGGGTCAGATGCGGCTTGGAACAAATCTTTTTTCCCATATACCACCCCTCTACAAATCCAAACTTTCACACCGATTCTGCCATAAGTTGTATGTGCTTCTGCATGATGATAGTCTATATCTGCACGCAAAGTATGAAGTGGAGTTCTTCCTTCTTTGTAATGTTCGGTTCTAGCCATTTCTGCACCGCCAATACGTCCTGAAATAGAAACTTTTATACCTTCTGCACCAGCACGCATTGTTGTTTGAATAGCACCTTTGATGGCTCTACGATAAAACACACGACCTTCTATTTGTCCTGCAATATTTTGAGCAACAACCACAGCATCTAACTCAGGGCGTTTTATTTCAACTATATTGATTTGAACTTCTTTATTGGTAATCTTTTTTAATTCTTCTTTCAACTTATCAACTTCTGAACCTGCCTTACCAATAATAACACCAGGGCGAGCAGCATTGATAGTTACCGTAACCAACTTCAATGTTCTTTCAATATAAATTTTAGAAACACCGGCTCTACACAAACGAGCATTCAGATATTTTCTGATTTTATCATCTTCTACTAAATTTTGGCCGAAACTTTTTCCGCCATACCAACTAGAATCCCAACCGCGAACTATACCTAAACGTATTCCTATTGGATTAACTTTTTGTCCCATTTATTCTTCTGTTTGATTTACGTTTTCTACTACTTTGCTATCTAATACTATCGTGATGTGATTTGAACGCTTTTTTATTTGATAAGCACGTCCTCTTGGCGCTGTCATCAATCGTTTCATTATAGTACCACCATCAACAAATATTTCTTTTATATATAAATTGCTATCTTCCACTCTTTTATCTTCATTTTTTGCTTGCCAATTAGCAATTGCGGAAAGTAACAAAGTATGCATTTTTGCAGATGATTCTTTTTTACTATATTTCAATACATTCAAAGCATAATCAACATTTTTGCCTCGGATCATATCTGCTATCAAACGAGCCTTTCTTGGAGAGGTCGTATTATTTACAAGACGTGCTACGCATTTTGTGCGATTTTCTTCTTTTCTAGCTTCTGCAGCTAATCTTTTTCTTGCACCCATTTTCCTAATTTATTTGCTTTATTTTTTTCCTTTATCTTTACTACCAGCATGTCCACGGAATATACGTGTTGGAGCAAATTCACCTAATTTGTGTCCTACCATATTTTCTGTTACATATACGGGAATAAATTTGTTACCATTATGCACTGCAATGGTTTGTCCTACAAAATCAGGAGAAATCATTGACGCTCTACTCCATGTTTTTATTGCTACTTTTTTGCCCGATTGTTGAGCGTCTATTACTCTTTGCTCTAACTTATAATGTATATACGGACCTTTTCTTAACGATCTACTCATGTGTCTATCTTTTATTATTTTTTCCTTCTTTCAACAATAAATTGAGTTGATGCTTTTTTCGGTTTACGTGTCTTGTAACCTTTAGCAATCAAACCTTTTCTTGAACGTGGGTGTCCACCTGAAGCTCTACCTTCACCACCACCCATCGGGTGATCAACTGGATTCATAACAACACCACGAACTCTTGGACGACGACCCAACCAACGAGAACGACCCGCTTTACCTGATACTTGTAAATTGTGTTCTATATTGGAAACCATTCCTATAGTTGCTTTACAAGTACATAAGATTTTACGAGTTTCACCTGAAGGCAATTTAATGGTTGCGTAACGGTCTTCTCTTGACATCAATTGTGCATAAGAACCTGCACTTCTTGCTATTTTAGCACCACCACCAGGTTGCATTTCTATATTATGAATAACTGTTCCAAGTGGAATTTCTGCCAAGAACAATGTATTTCCCAAATCTGGAGATATACCCTTTCCTGATAAGATTTTTTGACCTACTTGTAAACCATGAGGAGCAACGATGTAACGTTTTTCTCCATCGGCATAAAACACCAATGCAATACGAGCAGAACGATTAGGGTCATATTCTATGGTTTTTACAGTAGCAGGCACACCGTCTTTATTTCTTAAAAAGTCAATAATACGATATTGTTTTTTGTGTCCGCCGCCGATATAACGCATAGTCATTTTACCTTCGTTATTTCTACCGCCAGTGCGCTTTTTGGATAACAACAAACTCTTTTCGGGGGTTGAAGTTGTTATCTCTTCAAAGTTGCTTACCAACTTAAATCTCTGACCGGCTGTTACCGGTTTGAATTTCTTTAAACCCATCTTTTTTTATTTCTTAACTAAATATTACTATAAAAATCAATTGTTTGACCTTCTTTCAGTTGAACAATTGCTTTTTTAAAACTTGAACGTTTTCCTGTAACCAAACCCTTTGCGGTTCTACGTGTTACTCTTTTACCTCGTTGAATAAGTGTATTTACCTTCTCAACTTCAACTTCATATAACTCTTCTACAGCATTTTTTATATCTTGTCTATCTGCTCTGCGATCGACAACAAAGCCATATCGGTTATGTTTTTCACTATCAGCCACCATTTTTTCTGAAACAAGTGGTCGAATTATCACTTTCATTTTATCCATTTCTACGCATTTATTTTAAAATGTTCATCAAATTTGGAAGCACTTTGCTCTAAAATAACAATTTTTTGAGCATTTAAAATTTGGTAAGTATTTAAATCTGAAACAGTTAAAATATTTACCTTATCCAAATTACGAGAAGACAAATATACATTTTTATTTAATTCATCAACAATAAATAAGGTTTTTTTATCAAAAAGATTTATGTTTTTCAATAATTTAACCATATCTTTTGTTTTAGGAGCCTCAAAATCAAAGTTTTCCAACACCATTAAATTATTTTCTTTGGCCTGAGTAGATAAAGCAGAAATTCTTGCTAATCTTTTTACTTTTTTATTCAATTTAAAACTATAATCTCTTGGTTGAGGTCCAAAAACTCTTGCTCCACCATGCAATAAGGGTGATTTTATACTACCTCTACGTGCACCACCACCACCTTTTTGGCTACCTAATTTTTTTGTTGAACCCGACAATGTGGATTTTTCTTTACTACAATGGGTTCCTTGACGCTGATTGGCCAAATATTGTTTTACATCTAACCAAATAGCATGATCATTAGGTTCTACGGCAAATATATTATCATTTAAAGTTACCGTTCTACCTGCTTCTGTTCCGTCTGTTTTATATACTTTTAGCTCCATCTTTCTATTTTTAAATATGAACCATTATATCCCGGTACAGAACCTTTTACTATTAATAGATTCTTTTCTGGAATAATTTTTACAATTTGTAAATTTATCATTTTAACTTTATTGCCACCAGTTCTACCTGCCATTCTCATACCTTTGAATACTCGTGAAGGATATGAAGATGCACCCATTGAACCGGGAGCACGTAGTCTGTTATGTTGTCCGTGGGTACTATCGCCAACACCACCAAAACCATGACGTTTCACTACACCTTGGAAACCTTTTCCTTTGCTGATACCTGAAACATCAATAAACTCACCTTCTTCAAAGACGGTAACATCCAGAATTTCACCATGTTGTTTGCGATGTTCGATTTCAAAACGAGAAAATTCTCTAACGACACGTTTGGGAGTTGTATTTGCCTTTGCAAAATGCCCTTGCATCGCTTTTGACGTGTTTTTTTCTTTCTTGTCATCGAATGCCAATTGTATAGCATCATAACCATCTTTTTCTACTGTTCTTACTTGTGTTACAACACAAGGACCAGCCTCTATTACTGTGCATGGAATATTTTTTCCAGAGGCATCAAAAATACTGGTCATACCAATTTTTTTACCAATTAATCCTGACATTTTACTTGTACTTGATTATTTTTTATTTAACTTCCTTTTACAATCTTTACAGTTAAGCAACTTATTTTATTTCAACATCTACTCCACTTGGCAATTCAAGTTTCATTAATGCGTCAATAGTTTTTGCTGTTGTTCCGTAAATATCCAATAAACGTTTATAAGAAGACAATTCAAACTGTTCTCTTGATTTTTTGTTTACAAAAGTAGAACGGTTTACTGTAAAAATCTTCTTTTGGGTCGGTAGTGGAATAGGACCAACTACAACAACATTGTCGTCCTTAACGGCATTGACTGTCTTCACAATTCTTTCGGCTGATTTATCAACCAAACTGTGGTCATACGACTTTAATTTAATTCTAATTTTTTGACTCACTTTTGTTTATATTAAATTATTTAACACTTAATTTCCATTTTGATACCAATTCGTTAATTACATTTGCAGGCGGTTCTGCATAATGAGAAAATTCCATTGTTACAGAACCTCTTCCTGAAGTTAGAGATCTCAAATTGGTAATATAACCAAACATTTCTGCAAGAGGAACATTTGCTCTTATATGTTGTAATCCGATTTTTGCTGTTATTTCAGACAAAACTGCTCTTCTTCGATTCAAATCACCTGTTACATTACCCAAATAAGTATCAGGCACAACAACTTCCACTTTCATGATAGGTTCCAACAAAGTCGGATCTGCCTTTTTGGTGGATTCTTTAAAGGCTTTATAGGCACATATTTCAAAAGAGTTTGCATCTGAATCTACAGGGTGATAAGAACCATCTATTAAAACTACTTTTGCATTTATTAATTGATAACCTAAAAGAGGACCATTATTCATTGCTTTTTCAAAACCTTTTTGAATACTTGGAATAAATTCCTTAGGAATATTTCCTCCTTTTACCTCATTAATAAATTGCAAACCTTTTACGCCTTCATCTGCAGGAGAGATTTCAAATTCAATATCAGCAAACTGTCCACGTCCACCTGTTTGTTTCTTGTGTATTTCTCTATGATGAACCTTTGAACGAATCGCTTCTCTATATGAAACAATCGGATTACCTGAATTACATTCTACATGAAATTCCCTTCTGATTCTATCTATCAGAATTTCAAGATGCAACTCACCCATTCCACTGATAACGGTTTGCCCGCTTTCTGTATCAGTAGTAACTTTGAATGTAGGATCTTCTTCTGCCAATTTTTGCAAACTAACACTCAATTTGTCTATATCTTCTTGAGTTTTAGGCTCAATTGCAATGCTAATAACAGGCTCTGGAAATTCTATTGACTCCAATACAATAGGGTGATTTTCGTCACAAATAGTATTTCCTGTTCTCATTTCTTTCAAGCCCACCAAAACACCAATATTTCCTGCAGAGATTGATTCCAAGTTTTTCTGTTTATTAGCGTGCATTTCAAAAATTCTTGACACACGTTCTTTTTTGCCGGTAGAAGTATTCAAAACATAACTGCCTGCTTGCAATGTTCCGGAATAAACTCTGAAAAACGCAATTTTTCCGACAAAAGGATCTGTCGCTATTTTGAATATAAGGGCAGCAAAAGGCTCGTTTTCACTTGGCAAACGGATTTCCTCATTATTTTTCTTCGGATTTATACCTTTTATAGCCCCTTTGTCCAAAGGACTTGGCAAGTAATAAGTGATAGCATCTAACAATCGTTGTACCCCTTTATTCCGAAATGAAGAACCGCACAAAACAGGCGTTATTTTCAATGAAATTGTTGCCTCTCTAACGGCAGATATAATATCTTCCGTAGTAATTAAATCAGGATTTTCCAAATATTTTTCAAGTAAATCCTCTCTTTCTTCAGCAACTCCTTCAATAAGTTTCAAACGATATTCTGATACAACATCTTGAATATCATCAGGAATAGGAATTTCATTGATAACCATACCCTTAGATTCTTCATCCCAGATATAGGCTTTGTTAAATACCAAATCTACAATACCTTTAAAATCATCTTCTGCACCAATTGGTATTTGCAATGGAATAGGGTTTGCTCCTAAACGTTGTTTAATTTGAGCAACAACATCAAAGAAGTCCGCCCCCATTCTATCCATTTTATTAATATAACTAATACGAGGTACGCCATATTTATCGGCTTGTCTCCAAACTGTTTCCGATTGAGGCTGCACCCCACCGACAGCACAAAACAAAGCCACCGCTCCATCTAAAATTCTCAAAGAGCGTTCTACTTCTACGGTAAAATCAACGTGCCCGGGTGTATCAATTATATTAATTTTGAAGGGCATTTCATCTCTATTCCAGAAGACTGTTGTGGCAGCAGAGGTAATGGTAATGCCTCGTTCTTGCTCTTGCTCCATAAAATCCATCGTAGCCGCTCCGTCATGTACTTCACCCAATTTGTAATTTTTACCAGTGTAGTACAAAATACGTTCGGTTGTCGTGGTTTTACCGGCATCGATATGAGCCATAATACCAATATTCCGTACCAATTTCAAATCTTCCATTTCTTTATGCTATGCTCTTCTGTTTTTGCTTCTGATTAAAAACGGAAATGAGAGAATGCTTTGTTGGCTTCTGCCATTCTATGAATTTCTTCTTTACGTTTGAAGGCAGCACCTTCTTCTTTGTAAGCAGCCATGATTTCGGCAGCCAATTTTTGGCTCATAGATTTTTCATGACGTTTACGGGAGAAGTTTATCAAATTTTTCATACCGACAGATTGTTTTCTTTCCGGACGGATTTCAGAAGGAATTTGGAAAGTAGCACCACCGATTCTTCTACTGCGTACCTCTACCGAGGGAGTAACATTAGCCAAGGCTTGTCTCCATACTTCCAAACCGTCTTCTTTCGTTTTTTCCGCAACAACATCTATTGCTTCGTAGAAAATTTTGAACGCTCCGTTTTTCTTACCACCTAACATGATGTTATTGACAAATTTTGTTACTTGAACATCATTATATTTTGGGTCTGGTAATATTATTCTTTTCTTTGGTCTTGCTTTTCTCATGCTCTTTTATATTTTTTTAAAGAACTTTTCCTATATTTATTTTATAAAAATTATGCTTTTGCTTTTGGACGTTTAGCACCATATTTTGAACGTCTTTGTTTTCTACCTTCTACACCAGAAGTATCCAATGCACCTCTAATTATATGGTATCTTACACCTGGAAGGTCTTTTACCCTTCCGCCTCTAATCATCACGATAGAGTGTTCTTGCAAATTGTGACCTTCACCCGGAATGTACGCATTTACTTCCTTTTGGTTGGTCAATCTAACTCTTGCCACTTTTCTCATCGCAGAATTTGGTTTTTTAGGAGTAGTTGTATAAACTCTCACGCAAACACCTCTTCTTTGTGGACAAGCATCTAATGCAGGGGACTTACTTTTATATTTCATTTGAGTCCGCCCTTTTCTTACTAATTGTTGAATTGTAGGCATATCTTACTTTTTATCCTTATTTTTTATGTTTTATATTTATTCTCTATATTAAACTCACCCTAAAAATACATTTTAAGGAGTGCAAATATAAAACTTTTTTTTCTAATATTCATCATTTTGATAGAAAATATTTTCTAAATGCTTTGGTTACGAATTACATCTATCTTTAAAAGCCCCAAAACAACAACAAAACAATTGATTATCACTAATTTAATTTGAGCACACAAAAAATAAAGAGCAAAAAGTTATTAACATTTTTATCTTAAATAC
>JAFZUH010000292.1 GCA_017618435.1 Bacteroidales bacterium
GAAACATTTTCAGATATTTTACCAATTGTCATTCAAATATATTGGGAAAGAACCTTACAATAAAACACGAATTTGAGCGTTAAAAAATTCACAGCATTTATAACAAAATAAAATTTTGGAAATGAGTCGTAAAAAAAGGAATATTCTTATCGTAGCCGTTGTTTTAACTATAGGTACAGTTTTTTATGGTTTTGTTCGCAATGATTTTGAAATAGCGAAAAATATAGATATTTATGCCTCTATTCTCAAGCAATTGGATGAGCAATATGTAGATGAAATCAATGTGAATGATTTGCTGAAAACATCGGTAGATGCTATGTTGGAAAAATTAGACCCCTATACGGTTTTTTATCAAGAATCTGACCTTGAGGAGTTTAAATTGATGACTACCGGGCAATATGGTGGCATTGGAGCCTTGATACAGCAAGACAGCGATTATGTTATCATTTCCGAACCCTACGATGGTTGGCCTGCTGCCGAAGCGGGGTTGAATCCAGGGGATAAAATATTGGAAATAGAAAACAAAAGTGTGCAACACAAAACCGTTTCAGATGTAAGTGCCATGTTGCGGGGACAACCCGGTACAAAACTGAAACTGACCATTTTGCCATACGGAAAGACAAAAAGCACAGTAAAAGAAATTGTCAGAAAAGAAATAAAACTGCCCAATATCAGTTATTGGGGATTGTTGGACAATCAAATTGGATATATCCGTTTGGACCAATTTACCGACAACGCCGGCAATGATATGAAACAGGCTTTTGCCCAAATGAAAAACGATGGAATGCAAAAACTGATTGTCGATTTGCGTGGTAATGGCGGCGGATTGCTCAATGAGGCTATCAATATTGTCAATCTTTTTGTGGACAAAGGAAATATTGTTGTAAAAACGAAAGGAAAAAACAGTGCTAAAAATCAAGTTTTTGCAACTGTCAATCAGCCGCTTGATACTAAAATTCCTATTGTGGTTTTAGTGGACAGAACAAGTGCTTCCGCTTCTGAAATCGTGGCAGGTTCATTGCAGGATTTTGACAGAGCGGTACTTGTCGGACAAAGGACATACGGAAAAGGTTTGGTGCAAAATGTAGTGCCTTTGTCGTATAATACAAAAATGAAAGTAACTGTCTCCAAATACTATATTCCATCAGGCAGATGTATTCAAGCCGTAGATTATGCCGCTAAAGATGAGAATGGGCAAAACAAACGGAAAGCGGATTCGTTGGCAACGCCTTTCAAAACAAAAGGCGGACGAACCGTATATGATTACGGCGGTGTGGAACCGGATATTAACAATCAGATTGAATCTTACAGCACTGTTTTGTTGGCGATTATGGAAAAACGGATTATTTTCAACTATGCCAACGAGTTTAAACTGAAACATGCAAGCATTGCTTCGGCCAAGCAATTCCGCATTAGTGATGAAATTTACAATGATTTTGTCCAATATGTAAAAAAGGAAAATTTGGAATACCAAACTTTTACCGAAAAACAAATAGAGCAGTTGCGGAAAAGTGTCAAAGACGATAAATTTTCCGACAATATCAATGCGACAATTGCACAATTGGAAAAAGATGTGGCCAAAGAAAAGGAAAATGATTTGTTACGTTACAAAAAAGAAATATCGGAATTGTTGCAGGTGGAAATTGTGTCAAGATATTATCATCAAAAAGGCGGTATCGAAGCATCTTTGACAATCGACCCCGATATAATAAAAGCAACGGAAATACTGCAAAATATGGATATTTATCACTCCATATTAAAGGGAACTTATAAAAAATAAGGTTGATTTTTTAATTTTTGGGGGATGACAATACCCGTTTGGCAATAGGTTTGTTTAATATTTTGTAAAAAACACCTCCTAATATGGCTCCTATAGTGTCGGCATAGAAATCAAACATATTGCCGTCTCTGTTGATACAAACATATTTTTGCCACCATTCGGTAAAAGCCCCATACAAAATGGAAATGAAAATGGCAATACAATATATTTGCCAAGTTGTTTTATGGTTTTCTTTTAGAAAACCGATTATTAAAAAAAAGGAGAAGCCTCCGAATAAAACAAAGTGAGTGAGTTTGTCCCATTGCAACCATTCGGCAAATGTTTGAATAGACGGAATGAATGTTCCCGGAACGGATACCAGCAACAGAATAAACAAAAACCAAATAATGGCTAAACGGAAAGATTTTATTTTATTCATGAATATAAAAAAAGAGTAGCCGAAGCTACTCTTTTTGTTTTTTGTTAGAATTATAAGCCTATTAATGAGGTGTAAGCATCTGCATTTAATAAGTTGTTTAATTCTGCAGGATTAGTCATTTTTATTTTTATAATCCAGCCTTTTCCGTAAGGATCAGTATTTATCAAAGCAGGGTCGTTTTCCAATTCTGCATTGAATTCCAAAACTTCACCACCAACAGGCATAAACAAGTCAGAAACAGTTTTAACGGCTTCGATTGAACCAAATGATTCTTCTTGGTTCAAAGTGCTGCCTTCGCTTGTGATGTCCACGAAAACGATGTCGCCCAATTCGTGTTGTGCAAAATCGGTAATACCTACATAGGCTTCTTCACCTTCAACTCTAATCCATTCGTGATCTTTTGTGTACTTTAAATTTGCTAATACTTCCATTTGTAAAACGTTAAAAATTATTTATTTATTCTAAAAACTATTCTGTTGATTTTTATGGGTTCTATCCGCAATGAAAATCGTAGCAAAGATATAATTTTTTTCTTTAACAATATATAAAAAGATTTTTTTCTGCAAAAAACATTGTCTTTATTGTTCAACAATGTGTATTGTTTATCTGTCATTCAAAATAGAACGAAAATTTGCTTGAAAAATATACCTCAAATGATATGATTTTTGCTGAACCAAGAAAGAATTTTTAATAATGGAGAATTTATTTTTTCCAACAAATAATAATCAAAGGGTTGGGTGGCAAATTTTGCATAAGAATCGGCAATATTTTTTTGCATACTTCCTTCAAAATCAAATGCTATATGTTTGTTTTGTAGGTATTTAAGCATTTCAAATATCATCAAAGACGAGGCTCCTGAAGAACGATGGCGGGGGTGGATAAAATACAACAAATTGTAAGCCGTTTGTTTGTCCCATGCCACGAAAATAGCCGCATGGATTTCCGCATTGTCTTTTATGGCAATTATTTTTCCTTGATTGTGCAATATCGCTTCATGGCAAATAGTTTGTAATAGTTGCGGGGCATAAAAATCCCTTTTGCCTTGTATTTGATATTGATAGGCATGCAATTGGCAAAATTGTTCAACAGATAAAGAAAAATCGACTTGCAAAGATTTTTCGGCTTTATGAATATGCCGTTGTTTGGAATGGTGAAATTGCGAAAACAAATTGTCAATGTTGTTTAAATCGTTGATTTTATATGTAATACGCTTACTGATGTTGAATTTTTGTTGTTGCGGAATTTGACTTGCCATTTCCTCTGAAGAACAAGTCAGTTGAATCATACTTGGTTTTAACTGGTCTATTTTTTTTAACAGATAAGAAAAAATATGTTTTCTTTCTTCCGTAGTAATGTCTTTTAGAAAAAAACAACCTAAATATGGTGTTAATTGTGGTAACAAAAAACAAGTAAAACCATATTTTTTCATTTTTTGAAAAACGAGAACCGCTTGTATTTCATTGTTTTGTTTATAGAGAATAACGTCCCAAGTTTTGCCTTGACAACAAACCGCATTGAGCCACCACGGCTGAAAAAACAAGGGCAAATCATTATGGTTGGCCCATAATATATAGGATTCTTTGTCAGACATTTGTTTTTGAGTTTTTAGAAGAAGGCAAAACTTCTGTTGCTATGGACATTAACAGATATTGGAAACCCAACATAAAACAGATTAAACTCACAATTTGTCCGCGATAGGTGTACCACCAATGTATAAAACTGTGATTGGCTGCTCCTATATACCAAATATAGGGATACAAACCAACGATGACAAACAGAAAACTTATTTTTAAGTTTTTGACATTGAAAATACGGGTTTCCGTTTTTTGATTTTTATCTTGAATGTTTGTTTTTCTGAAATATCTTATTGCAAAATAAGTCAAATTAGCCAATAAGACCAAGCAAAAATAAGGCCAAGCGATAAGATTGGTGTTTTTGATGAGAGCCCCCCATCGGGAATAAGGTTGTTTTACCCACATATCTCCTTCGGTACTTGTGCGATAAAGAACGGTTTCAATTGCATTTTGTATAATATTTTCTTCACACAACAAGGTGGCGATAACCCATTTGGCTAAAAATGTAAGTGCATAACCGCATGTCCACAAAATTGAAAATAGTATGATTTTTTTCAACAACAATGTTAGGGTATAATTTTGTTTGCTGAAATATAATATAGTTGGCACCATCATAATACCTAAAGAAAGAATGGGTGTGGTGAGAATGTCGAAATAATTGCTTAAACTTCCGATGATTAGAAATACAATGCCCAAATCCTTTTTTCTTTCTCCTCTGTCGATGCACCATAAGGCACCGATTAAGGATAGGGCTAATATGAAAAAGAACTGCAAGGAAAATTGCATCATAAAAACATTTCCAATGAGAAAGCCGGCAGCGATATTCAAAGTGGTAATCCAATTGCTTATCTTGTATATGTGGATAAAAAACACAACAAACAACAGACTGCTGATAATGTATAATAAAATTCTAATGCCAGCATAATCGGCAAAAAGCAAGAAAAAACGGGTCAAAAAAGTGCTTCCGTGCCAATATCTTCCATAATGTGCATATATCGGAGCGGCTTCTTCGGCGGTCTTTTTTAAATTGTCGGTGGCACTAATCGGATAGTTTTGTCGGGGTAGCAACATGACGGCTTCTGTCGGCCCAACCTTACCCATAGAATAGGCTTGATTGAGAATCATCGCATCTGTAAAATTATCTAATTGATATTGTGGTTTTTGAATAAAAACAAAATCATAATCTTTGGGCAATGTATTGGCTTCAACGGTGGCACGAATGTTTGTGCGAATGGGCTTTTCGGGTAAAACATAAGATATAAAACCAAATAATACGTAGGCTAAAATTAAAATGCCGAAAATGAGACCATATTTATAGCCCACATGAATGTTTGTTTTATTTATTTTGCTCATATTCAATTAGTTTTAATTCATATAGTTTTTTTGATTTTATTGTGATAACATCTAATATCAGTCCGGTGAAAAAAGACAACAATGCCGATAATGCAAAAAATATGGCGACAAAAAGCGTTGGGAATCGGGGTACCAAACCAATTTGCAGATATTCAACAAAAATAGGGACAAACAAAACAATAGCGACAATAGCCAAGATGGCAGCAACAACTCCGAAAAAATGAAAAGGTTTGTATTCTTTAAACAATAAAATAATGGTTTTCAAAACACTCATTCCATCAGAAAAAGTATTGAGTTTGGAAACACTTCCTTCGGGTCTGTCTTTGTAGGCAATAGGAATTTGTTCTATTTTGAAACGTTTGTCCAAAGCGTGGATAGTCATTTCTGTTTCTATTTCAAAATTAGCACTCATTACAGGGAATAGTTTGACAAATCTCCGTGAAAATACTCTATATCCTGTCATAATATCGGTAATTTTGATATTCCAAAACAGTGTGATTAAATCACGCACTAATTTATTTCCGAAATTATGAAATTTGCGTTTGTTTTCAGTGAAATAACTTGTTGACAATCTGTCGCCGATGACCATATCTGTACCATTTTTTCTAACACAATCAATCATTTGTGCTACCTGTTCTGCGGGATAAGTGTCATCGCCATCTACCAATACATATATATCTGCGTCAATTTCCCTGAACATGCGTCTGATAACATTGCCCTTGCCCTGCATGGATTCAAATCTGACTATGGCACCTGCTTGTTGTGCGATAGATACGGTTTGGTCGGTAGAATTGTTGTCATAAACATAAACAACTGCTTCGGGTAGCACTTGTTTGAAACTTTTTACTACTGTTTCTATGGTTTTTTCTTCATTATAACAGGGTATAAGTACTGCAATGTTGTCCATTGATGAAAATTTTGATATTTGTAAACTTATTTTCTGCAAAAGTACAAAAAAACACAAAATAAATGGTGTAAAATAATGTGTTTTTTGTTTTTAAAGAGCACATAATATAAACCGGTAAACCTGATACAATGAATTTAATTCATAATAATAAGTAAAATTATTGTCATGAGGTTCTAAAAACAATAAAATACTCATTGTTATACAAAATATCGCCAATAAATAAACAACAATATTAAATATTTGTTTGTTTTTTATATTTTGTTGCAAATGTCCGATAATGATGTATGTTGCTATTGCAGTAAGCCATAGAATGTCTGTTCTATATCTTGGAATTAAAAATGGGCTGTATTGGCAATCAATAATTGATATGAGAATATTGGAAATAAACAGAAATGTGATGAATAACAATAGTTTATGCTCTTTTAATGTCTTTATGACCTTCTTGTGGAACAAGCCGACAATGCCCAAAAACAAGATAGGGAAAGTCATGAATATTCCATTTTGAAGAAGTTTGCTTGTTGTAAATTTAAAGTTCATGTAATTCAATCCTTCTAAAATACCAATTAAACTGTTTTGTTGTCCCCAAGCACCATAATTGTGTTGGTCGGTGTTTGTCAGTTGGTAACTTTGTCCGAATTCAAACGGGTTGTCAAATCTTAAATAATTATATACCATCAACAAGATGCCGACAATTACATAAGGTAATAGAGATACGCCAATTTTTAGTATTCGTTTATGATTTATTTCTCGTTTTTGTAGCAATATTATTAAAATGGGAATCAGAACAATATTAAAAAGTGCAATTGGCGGTCTGCACCCAAAAGTCAACGCTCCCAATAATGAGCCTATGGCTAAATTTATCAGTTCATTCTTTTCGTTTCCAGAGTTATAGGCTGATTTTATAAAAAAATAAATACTCCATATTCCGAATGCCAATCCTGCCGATATGGCTGTACAATATAATATTGGGGCTGCGGAGATATACCATACGCTTATAATTGAAAAACAAACAGATAGACATAAATACATAGGAAAAGGTATGGTTTTGAAAAACAATCTTGCCAATGTGAGAAATAGCAAGAATATGCCGATGATAAAAATAATAGTAAAAGTTTGGGTGGCTTGTAATGTCGGCAGGTTATGCCCTGTAATCAGCCGATAGGGCAAAAAAGTGAAAATCACAGGAGTGATACCAAAATACATATAATAATGTCCCTTGTAAAAGGCATGGTCCCAATTAAATTTCACATGCTTGCTTGTTCGCAATTGTGGGTCATAAGGATTAGATAGATTTAATAAACTGCTGTCTACCTTATCGTTTAAATATAAATGTCCTTCTATTAATGATTCGGCCATTTTCTCATACTGATTGGTATGCATGGGTATTTTCCCGCTCCAAATAGGACTTAAATTCATCGGTAGAATTAAGCATGCAATTGTGATAAGTATTGTTATGGCGGTAATCAATATATAATGATGTTTCATTGTTAGCCGTTTTTTTCGCTTAATTCAAACCAACGCATTGTTTTTTCTTCCAAAATTGTGTCAATTTGGGCATATCTTTCCGAAAATGTTCTTAACATATCGCTGGCTATATTGCCGGAATTAAGTTGTTGAACAATAGTGTTTTTCTCTTCTTCAAGCGTGGCAATTTCTTCCGATAATGCCTGAAATTCCTTTTCTTCTTTATAGGTACGTTTGTTGCTGTTGGTGTTTTTTACTTTTTGATAAATAGGTTTTTCTTCTTTTTTTTGTTTTTCTGTATTTTTATTTAGTTGATTTTCAATTTGTTTGTAATCGGAATAATTTCCGTAATAATCTTTTATCTGACCATTTTCGCCTAAAACAAAAATATGGTCAACCAGTTTGTTGATAAAATACCTGTCGTGAGAAACAACGAGTAAACATCCTTGAAAATCAAGTAAAAAATCCTCCAATAAAGTCAGCGTTTCAATGTCAAAATCGTTGGTGGGTTCGTCAAGAATAAGAAAATTGGGATTTTTGACCAAAACCATCAGCAAATGCAACTTCCGCTTTTGTCCGCCGCTTAGATTTTCAAAAAAATTGTACTGCAAATCAAATCCGAACCCGAAGTGATTAAGAAAAGATGAGGCGGAAATAAGGTTGCCGTCAGACATTCTTACCATTTCGGCATGTTCTTTGACAATATCTATAATTCTTTTCCCTTCGTTTTTTAAAGACAATCCGTCTTGTGAAAAATAACCGATTTTTACCGTTTCCCCAATACTGATTTTCCCTGTATTGGGTTTTAAATTGTTGGTTATTAGTTTTAAAATAGTAGTTTTTCCGCTTCCGTTTTTGCCAACGATGCCACATCGTTCACCCCGTTTGAAAATATAAGAAAAGTCATTGACAATTGTTTTGTTTTCGTAGGCAAAAGAAATGTGTTCTATTTCAAGTATTTTGTGCCCAATTCGTTCTGTCTTGACTGCAAACTGTTGAGCAACTTGTTCCACTTCGGCAAATGCTTTTTGTTTTATCTTCTCAAAATTTTCAATTCGTGCTTTTGCTTTGGTGCTTCTTGCCTGAGGTGTGGAACGTATCCACTCTAATTCTTTACGATAGATGTTTTTAGCACGTTCTTTTTCTGTATTCTGTGCAAGAATACGTTCTTGTTTCTTTTCAAGATAATAATCATATTTGCCACGATAATGGACAATTCCGTGTTGTTCTAATTCAAATATTTCATTGCAGACTTTGTCCAAAAAGAATCTGTCATGAGATACCATCAACAATGTTGTGTTTGCCGTTGTCAAATAAGTTTCCAACCATTCAATCATTTCAATGTCAAGGTGATTGGTCGGTTCGTCAAGAATTAGAAAATCTGCCTCGGAGAGCAAAAGTTTTACCAATGCCACTTTTTTGCGTTGCCCGCCTGACAATTCGCTCATATTAACAAACACATCTTCAATGGCAAATCGGTGAAGCATTTCTTTGGTTCGGGTTTCAAAATCCCAAGCCTTGAATGTTTCCATATTTTCTATGGCAATTTCCAATGCCTTTTTATTGGCATCATTGTCAGAAACTTTAATGTCTTTTAGTGCGGTTTCGTATTGTAGGATACTATTTACAATGTCGTTGTTCGTATTGAAAATAAAGTCAAATACAGATAGATTGGAATCTTCATCAATACTTTGGGTTAAATAACCGACTTGAATATCGCCCCGAAGAGTAACCTTGCCGTTATCGGCAAAATCATGATTGGTGAGAATATTTAGCAGTGTAGTTTTTCCTGTTCCGTTTTTGGCAATTAAAGCAACTTTTTGTCCTTTATTGATACCAAAATTCACATTTTCGAACAATAACTTTTCGCCATAATGTTTGGTCAGATTTTCTACACTTAGATAATTCATGTTAAAGAATTATAATTCAGGCATTTTTATGTCGAAATGTATGGCTTGGTTGGAACAAAGGTTGCAATTTACACAGGATATGTTTTGTCCTGATAAACGTTTTTCCACCAACGTTTCCAGATAATCAACCAAATTGGCGATATTGATGTGAGCAAAAACCTCTTTGGCGAAAGCATGCATCAGCAACATTTTTGCATTTTTTTCGCAAATACCTCTTGAACGCAAATAAAAAATAGCGTCATTGTCCAATTGTCCAATCGTTGCCCCATGTGAACATTTTACATCGTCTGCATAGATTTCCAAAAACGGATTGGCATGCATGGTTGCTTCATCTGTCAGCAAAATATTGTGATTGATTTGATAGGCTTCTGTTTTTTGTGCATCATGAGCGACAAAAATATGTCCGATAAAATTAGCCTGAGCCTTATCGTCAACAATTCCGTTGTAAAGTTGTGTACTTTTGCATTTGGGTACATGGTGATGAACTGACAAACAATTGCTTACCTTTTGTTGTTTATCAACCAAAAACAGACCGTTTAGTTTTATTTCTGCGTTTTCGCCTAACAAATGACTATTGATGGTGTTGTGTACGCAACCTCCATTAAATACATTGGTATAAGTATTGACTTGAGATTTTTCACTTTGATAAAGTGTCAAGTCATTTATTAAAATAGAATGATTGTCTTTGTTCTCTAATTTATAGTAATCCAAATGAGCGTTTTCGCCGACAAAAATCTCTGTGGCACTATTCAATAATGTATGTTCTTGGCTTAACGATTCATCGCAATGTATCAATTGCAAAGAAGCGTTTTGCTCCAAAATAACAATGTTTTTGGTATTGATAAAGAGATTTTTATCGGTATTTATGGCATTGATAATCTGAATGGCATTTTTTAAATTCAACCCTTGAGGAACATAAATAAAAAATCCGTCTTGATACAGAGTTGAAGCCAAATCGAACAATGAACTGTGTTTTTGTTGTTGTGATTGTTGCAAATATCGGTTGATTAAATCGCCATATTGCTTTTTTGCCTGCGACAAACTGCCTATTACAACACCATTGGGAAAAATGGTTAATGGGGCTTGTTTGTGCATATATCTGCCATTCAAAAAAGAAAAAAGATAAGCATCAAAATTTTGTACGTTACACTGAATGTTCTCTGTAATATTTTGATATTCTATACTTTCAGATGGCATTACATAAGAATTTCCATTCAAAAAATTCCAGTCAAAATTTTTCCACATCTCATCTTTGGCAGACGGTATGCCTTTTTCAATGAAATGTCGGGCAAAAACTTTTCTTTCTTCAGAAAGTGTATTTTGTTGAATAAAAGAGGCAAAATATTTGCTTATTTCTATATTGTTCATTTATTTTTTATCTTTTTTGATTAAATATTGTGGAGTAGGGTAGGTCTTTTTCGCAAAAGAAAAATAAAGGCATACAATCCCCATAAGAATAAACGGAATGCTTAACCATTGTCCCATATTGAGAGTCATATTGGCTTCAAAAGCCACTTGGTCCGCTTTGATAAATTCAATGAAAAACCGTGCCGTGAAAATCACTACCAACAAGGTGCCGACAGCACGTCCTGCAGGTATTTTGCCTTTGGAAAATTTGAAATAGTACCATAATTGATAGGCAAACAGCGATAAATATACTATGGCTTCATATAGTTGGGAAGGGTGTCGAGGCTCGCAACATTCGTTGGTTCCTTCCAAACGCATAAACACAAATCCCCATGGAACATTTGTTGTTGTTCCGATTATTTCGGAATTCATCAAATTGCCACAACGGACAAAGGCAGCGGCTATGGGAATACATATTGCCAATCGGTCAAGCAACCATAATAGGCTGATTTTGTGCTTTCTGGAAAAATAAAGCACAAACAATACAATGGCAATAGTGCCACCGTGGCTTGCCAATCCCTGATAGCCAATAAATTCCCAACCGTTAGCGGTTTCTGCAAAGGGAATAAAAATTTCAAGAATATGATTTTTGAAATAAGCCCAATCGTAAAAAAGGCAATGACCTAATCGTAGCCCTACAATAGTCCATAAAATCGTATAAAGAGAAAACTTGTCAATAATGGCAGTATCCAAGTGTTCTTTTTTGGCTATTTGCTGTAAAGTCAAATATGCCAGAGAAAAACCTGTAACCAATAACAAACCATACCATCCCAGACGAATTGACCCGACTTGAAATATAATGGGGTCGGCATTCCATGTAATATAATTTAAAATGCTCATAAGTTATTTATTTACAGACCATTCTGTCCCTTCTTTGGTGTCTTTGAGTTGGATACCTATTTTGGTCAGAGAATCTCTTATATAATCTGCTGTTGTATAATCTTTGTTTAATTTTGATTGTTTTCGCAATTCAATAATAAGATTCATCAAATCGTTGTCTAAATTTGAAGATGCTGTATTTTGAGTCTCTGTTTTCATGCCTAAAATGTCAAACAAAAACGTATCAAAAACATCTTTTAAAGTTTTTATATCCGCTTCGTTAAGTTGAATTTTCCCGTCGTTGGCCTGATTGACAATTCTGGAGGCTTCAAACAAATGGGCGATGACAATAGGTGTGTTGAAATCGTCATCCATCGCATCAAGACAATTTTGATAAATTTTTGAAACGTCTTCAGTAGAGGTTGCAGACGGTTTCAGTTTATTTAACAAAGCGTAGGCGACAAACAATTTGTTCATACCTTTTTCTGCTGCCTGCAAAGCCTCATTGGAAAAATCCAGCGTGCTGCTGTAATGAGCCTGAAGAATGAAGAAACGGATAGTCATTGGCGAATAGGCCTTTTCTATCAGTTCTTTGCCTTCTGCATCTTTGTGTGATGTGCCGTTGAAAAATTCATCAAGGGTGATGAAATTGCCTAACGATTTGCCCATTTTTTTTCCGGCAATAGTTATCATATTGTTGTGTAGCCAATATTTTACCGTATCAGTGTTGTTGGCAATACGATTTTGGCAAATTTCCGATTCATGATGAGGAAACATCAAATCCATACCACCTCCGTGGATGTCGAATTTTTCGCCTAAATATTTATTACTCATTGCGGTGCATTCCAAGTGCCAGCCCGGAAATCCCAAACTCCAAGGCGATTGCCAACGCATGATATGTTCCGGTGCGGCTTTTTTCCACAAGGCAAAATCGGCAGGGTTGTGCTTTTCTTCTTGCCCGTCAAGTTCTCTTGTTGTGGCAAGCATATCTTCGACATTTCTGCCGGACAAAACTCCGTAGTGATAGTCCTTGCTGTATTTTATTACGTCAAAATAAACGGAACCATTTGATATATAGGCATATCCTGCGTCTAATATTTTTTTGACAATATCAATTTGTTCTATAATGTGTCCGCTAGCCCGTGATTCTATACTAGGACGTAAAACATTGAGTTTGTCCATGGCAAAATGATATTTGTCCAAATATAATTGGGCAATTTCCATGGGTTCCAATTGTTCTATGCGGGCTTTTTTGGCAATTTTGTCTTCTCCTTCGTCTGCATCGTTTTCCAGATGTCCGACATCGGTGATATTGCGTACATAGCGAACTTTGTAGCCCAAAAATTTCAAATATCTGAATACAATATCAAAAACAATTGCCGGACGGGCATGACCGAGATGCGGGTCTCCATAAACGGTGGGACCGCAAACGTACATTCCTACAAAAGGGGAGTGTATGGGTTGGAAAATCTCTTTTTGTCTGCTGAGTGTATTCTGTATTTTTAAATGATTGGTTTTTATTTCTGTGTTCATCGTACTTTTATACTTTAATTAGTTTTGTTTAGGATTAATTTGTCCGACTATTTTTAAGGTTATTTTGGGACGTTCGGGGTCATTGGAAATGACATCGATGGTACGCATTTGATGACCGCTTTTGTTGTATGTTCTGAACGTAGCCTTTATATTGGTGCTTTCGCCCGGTTGCAATTCGTTTTTGTCCGGTTGTACAATAGTGCAACTGCATGATTGTCTTAATTTTCTAAGATATAATGTTGATTTGCCCGTATTGGTGATAACAAATGTGTGTACCACATCTTCGCCTTCGGTAACGGGGGAAAAACGATATTCTTCTTCGGATACGGATAATTTAGGTGCATTGGCTTTTTGTTGGGGTGTCCAAGAGTTGAAATCATCGTATATATTGCCTGAAATATAGAAATTCTTTTTTCCTCTGTCAGGGTCGTTGGTGTATAGGGTAAGTCTGTCCCAAACCGCTCCCCAGTCATTTTTTACTTTTGCATTATATTCAAATACAAGTATGCCTTCACCTTGCGGCATCAGTTCTGGAGTTACATACAATACTTTTATGCTTGAGGGTAGTTCTTTGACAGAAAAAGTCATTTTTTGGTCCCATTCGTTGCAAAAACGGAAAGTATCGGTTATTAAAGAATTAGGAGTTAAGGCAAACATTTTGGAATTGGTTTCATATCTGAGGTTACCTTCTTTCATTTTGTAGATTTCTGCCAAACTGCGAGGCCGTGGTTCAACAAAGCCCTTTACGGTTACCTGATAGGGATATTCTTTGCCTTTTTCATTGATAATGACATCAACAATGTATTTAAAATCACCCGCAATACCTTGGGGGTTGAATGTAATGTTGATGCGGCCGGTGTCTTTTTTGTTGAGAATATCTCTGCTGTAAAGCACGCGAAGGTTTTTTACCGTAGATTTGGCAGAAACAACAAATGC